>JBBQQP010000017.1:0-21930 GCA_038215675.1 Chitinophagales bacterium
GTCGTCCGTAACGCCATTACCCGGCAAAACAGGTGCAATAAAATTGAACGATTGCCGGTAGCTGATTGGCAGGTATTTTTTCACCGTCTTTTCTATGGATCGTTCCTCATTCGCCTTTTCATTTCGCAACGGATTATTCATCTTAGAATGAATGTTTTTTGCTGACTGGTTATCAATATTGAAATGTTTGGGATCTGCCAGGGAAGTAAATAAAGCCGGTTTATGTTGTGGTATTTTTGTCGTGAGCGGCTCTGATTTTATAAAGTTTAAATGATTGGGAAACAATTCTGTTCCCGCAATTATTTTCGCTTGAAACGAAAGATTGGCATCTACAAAACCGGGTAAACCTGCTACCTCTGCAACCGGGTTACTAAAAGGATTTTGATTGCGGGGCATAAATAAAAAATTTATCAACAGCTTGTTGTCTCCATCAAAAGATTGAGGGAAAGTCATGATCGTAAATCTTGTATTGGGATCCATAAATAATTAATTGATTGTTTTAATAAATGAGTGTGTAATCAGCCGCTTATGCAATTTGTCGCTGCTCTTCCCAGGAGGTGCTGAAATCGATATTAATTACAAGGAAGATGCTGATATCAATGGCAAAGATTACCTGCACGATACAATTTGTTCTGCTCTGTGATTCTATCCGTTCGATGGTGCCTTTTGCTTCAATGGTAATGGTGATGCCAACGATGCCTCCCAACAATTCTGCATGGCCTTTAAACAATAAAAATGCCGATACGATCAGTTTGTTTTTATCCTTGTAAATTTCAACCCCAACCATGTATAATACACTTACGTTGCCTACAATTGGCAGCCCCACTACGATCTGTGCGCCGAATCCAAACTTCATGTGCAGTGATGGACCTTTGGCAGTATCTGCGGCAATATCTAACGTAACCTGTCCAACGGCATAAACAGTTGCTGCCGCCAGGGATACACACATCACCGTTACCTGTCCGTAAAAGCCGACAAAAGCGCCCACGGTGGGCAGTAATTTTTTAGCATCCGTGGTTATCATCAATGCCGAATTAAAGTAGACGCCTACTTTTAATGAAGCTTCCAGTTTTAAAGGCTGTGTTGGATCATTGTACAAAATACCCGGCGGAAATTTCACCACCGGTATTTCCTTTACGGCTTCAAACTTATACTCCCAGGTGCCGGCATTGTTGCTCATCGCAATCTTTAGTCCTTTTTTCACAGCATCTTTATAATTGCCGCCACTTAAATCCTGTAGTATTTGTAAAATGGCAATCACTGCTTCGAGTGCCGAACTAAACTCAATTTTTGCAGCAACATCAGTTGGCTGTTCCGCTCCCCCAAAATTTGATTCGGAGCCTTTCTTTGCGTTAAAATCTCCCCGGATGGTCATGAGTCTTTTAAATGATCCAAGGTCAACCACCATAGCGATATTGTTTAGCCTGCTCTTCCATTTATCGGCCGTTTCACCGGCAAGGGAATTGATATCAAAACCCAGTTTATTGCCTGATGCATTTTTATATTCGATGTAAACTTTTAAGAAATCTTCATCAATCAGGTTCAATGGCTGATTGGGCAATTCAAATTCGGGCAACTGCTTTAATAGTTTATATGCCTGGTCCTGCAGATTGCCTGCTGCATCTGCAATGTTGCTTCCTACCTGCATTAACTGGTACACCTGTTTGCCTGCATCCGTCATGGAGCCTGGTAAAAAATGATCCAGTGCCAATGGATGTGCATCTTTAAAATTGTTGATGGCATCGCCAATGTTTGGAAAAATGCCTTTTGAACTAATTACATGGTATGCATCTGCAAATAAAGGTGGTGTTTTGCTCAGCAGTTGTTCTATGTTTAGTTGAAATGCCGGCGTAAGAAAAAGCGTTTTTTGTGTACCCGTATTTTGAAGAAAGCCGTAGTTAATGGTATTGAAGTCGGGGATTTTTTTAAGCTCTTTTGGATCTGCAATCCGCAATAATTCATTGGCGGGTTTGGGATTTAATTCCAGTTTGCCGAGAGCGTTTAATGCAAGCACACCGATCCGGATCAGCGGAACAGTTATGTTTTCCGGCAACGGACTTACTTCTCCGCTGGAACTGCGATGCGTTATCATGCTCCATGAGCCATCTTTTGGTAACACCACACTGCCTCTTGCGGCAACAACAAATACCGTATTCGCATTTCGGTCATTTATTTCATTGCTTACATCAAACCCATTTAACCGCATGTGTTGGCGACTGTTGTTGATATCAATCACGCAGTTGATGCCACCACCAATGGCACCGTTTTCACGCAGGATTAAATCCGTAAAGGCATTGGTAGAAAGTGGTACACCCATGGGCGCTAACTGTACATAACCCACTACCTGCCTCGCAGGTACCAGGCCATTCACGTGATTGGCAACTTTTACATGCCCTTGTACCACGCCTTCAATTTCTATATCCGAATCGAAAGTTATTTTTTGAAGTGAGGCTGCGTTTAAGATATCCGCCCCGCTTGTGTTTTGTTGTGCATTATTGTTGGCATCCAGGTACCAGTCATTTTTTTTGATGGCAGAATTGGTATTGAATGGCGGTGTGTTTATCTCAACTATATTTTTTATGTTGAACAAGCCTTTTATTACACCCGGATGAATGTGAAAATGAGAGGGGAATGCTGTTGGTTTTTGATCCCCGGGCCTTTTAATATGGTAAGTAAAGTCAAATGTACCGTCAGATTCTGCCTGCCATCCGGTATCTACCCGGTAAACATATCCGGTATTGGTACGATACAAAACAATGGTTCTTACCACATGAATACCCCATGGATAAACGATGCTTCGTACCTGTATTACTTCATGTGCCGTTCTGCCGGTAAACACGTCAAACTTTGCCTGGCTTGTTTGGGCGATTTCCGCATTGGGGTTAAACCAGTTGCTGAATATATTGGCTCCATATCCGCTAAAATCAATTCGTGTTAAAGGAACACCCCTGCTGGTTATTAAAGGCGTTTTGGGTTCAAACTCCTTATTAAAAATAGAGGAAACACTTTGGCCCAGGGTGCCCGCCGGAAGCGGGGTGGAAGGGGCGCCATTCGCATCCAACACATTGGCGAGTTGGATAGTGGCCCCATTAAACATCGGGTAATCATCAGTACTTAATTTGCCCGCATTGAATTGCAGTTGTATCCCACCCCTGAGCCCGTTTTTAAATACTGGCCGGTTGCTTTCAATGGAAGGAGGTTGTGGTGCCTGCTGGTGTTTACTCATCAGGGTGAGCGCTTTTAATCCAAATGGCAATGTGAAATAGGCAATGGTGAAATTACTTTTATCTTCTTTGTATCGCCTGATAATGTCTTTTATAACGGGTCTTGGTTCCAGTGGTACATATTGAAAACTGTTGTTGAAAAAACGAGCAGGGCCACCATCATCCGGATAGAAATTCATGCCCTGCGGCGGATCGCCATTGATTTGTTTAGGTGTTAAGTTATGCACCGGTTCCCAGGCTATTTGGGGTAAGGTAAAACTTCTTACAAAAAGGCCGGGGGAGGTTACCTGTAAATGCTCAATTTTAAAAGGCACCGAGTAAAGTGATTGATGCTGATCATTGCTGGTGTCTACTCCAAAAATTCTTAATAAAGAGGCGGATTCCCGCTGGCCACCCAACTGACCGAAACTAACGCCCATTTGATTGGCCCGGCTGCTTACATCCAGTAATGCGAAATCGTCCCTAAAATAATTATCAATAAACGGACTCCAATCACGGGTTTGATCTCTTACCGCCATCGTTACCTGTTCATCCATGCTATTTCTAAATGCTGCAATATTTTGATCACTGTTGGCCAAATCATTTCCTGTTAAATTACCACCTGGCCTGCTGGTGGTAATTGCTTTGAATGGATTTGAATTTTGATTCTGTGGAAGTGGGAGGAGGTGAAAGCTGGAGTCAACATCATCTGGTAGGTCGCCGTTCCTTACACCCCATTTAATCTGGCAGATCAGCAACATGATGGGGGTCTTTAATTCAATTCTGTCTGTAATCCGGATCTTTTTAAACTGTTGAAATATCGACACATTCGCTGCGTAGGGATCGGGCAGCATTGGTATGTATTTATAAATGCCCAGTGAAAGATACAGGTTTCCAATAACCATTTTTTTCCAGTCAAGGGTAAGGTCTGCGGTAAGAAAGCAGCCGGTTACCGGCGTAGTTGTAAACAATGCATTTCTTAAAGTAAGCGCCTGGGTAATTACTTCCAGTGGCTCGTTTACGGGTGGTGGCACATAATTATCCTGCAATAGATTGTTATCATAAAGTGTAATGGTGCGATCTTTTTCAAACGCTGTTAATATAAAAACAGATGCCTTGGTGTGCACCGGTAACGGCCTGGCCGATACATCAATTGGCCGGTCTGTTTCTAATGTTGCATCAACAGAAGCTTGTATGATTTCAAAGCCATTTACGGTTGCGAAAAATTGTAATGGAAATTGTTTGCCAAATTCAATCTTAAGACCGGATGGATGTGGATTTTTATCATCTTTCCAAAGAGTGAAATTTTGGCGGCAATAAAAATTACCGGCAATGGCAGATCCCATGGCGATGCCTTCAGGATGTGCAATCACCATACAGATGTTTAGCTGGATGGCACCATTTTGTAACCCGCTCCATGCAATTGCAATGCCTTTGTTACAAAGCATTGCCCAGGCACCAATACCTGCTGCCGGAGAAATATGCGAGAGGTCGAGATCCGCCGCAGGCAGGTTCCAATAGGAGTCGATGATTTTTGCCTTGCCTGATGGCTGCACAAATGGCGACAATGATTCATTGATGGTAAATTCCGGAACGGATGCAGCAAAGGGAATGAATAAAGAAACCAGGTCGGCATTGTAAACGCCCAATGTGTTTTTCCACTTAAATACACAGGTTTGATTAAACAAGTCCCAACCACCATCGGCAGCCGCTGTAATCTTACTGGCTGTACTGCTGAATTCAAATTCCAATGTGTCGGGCAAAATAAAAGAGGCGGCTCTTGCATCGGCTCCATAAGGGCTTTGGTTATTTGCATCGCTCGCTTTTTGTTGTCTCAGTTTTAATTTTACCATCACTTTGGTGGTAGCGGATAAAGTAGTTTTTTCGCCTGCTATCACTGGCATTTCGCTCAGGCTTATAGTACCGGATTGAATGGTTAAGCCAGTGTATTTTGTGGCCGGTGAATTGGGGGCAAGTATCCGGGAATTGATCCAGATACTGCTTTTGCCCGTTAAAGTATACAGTTGACTGGCAGGGGCAAGCAAGGCCGTTTTTTCATCTTTCCAAAATTTTAAAACGTCTATATTAAAGAGGATAGCCGGAGTGGTAGATCCGTTAAAATAGAGTGCTACCAATTTCTCAACTCTAAAAAAATCAAACCAAATTCTTCTGCCATCAAGATTAATAAAAGGTCCGATGGTTTTTTCAACAGCAGCACCTCCTGCCCATGAAGGCATAGATCTGCCAGCCTGCATACTTCGTACGGCCGTTTCTCTTTGAAAAACCTTGAATTCATTTTGTAAAGTCTCCAGGCCCGTGGCACTCACTATATCGCTTACCTGCTGCTGCATTGGTTGGGCTAATATAGACGATGTTGCGGTTGCTATTTTTTCAAAACTAAATCCGGCAGCCCCGGATTGGGAAAGATCTGTAGCAGGGCCAACGGTTTTTTTTAATAAATCAAACAGGTTCTTCCGATTGCTTTCATCTTCCGGGGTTAGCATTTGCAAATTGGCGGCTAGTCCTGAAAGCCAGTCAAACAGTGGGTTTTGTTCATTCATACAAAGTTTTTTATTCGTTAACCTTGTAATATCAGAGGGGGAATCTGCAGAAAGCAGTTTCGAAAAGTAGAGAATATAATCAGCAAGTGCAAGTACTTTGGCAGATGTATTTATTAACATAATTGCGCAGGCATTAATGTAAAAGGCGAATGGCTTATTACAAAATAAGCCATTCGCCTTTTATACTTTTTCGCCTTATTTACTTAATAGCGGAAAATTAAAAACTGAAACCGGCGCCTAACTTAAACCCCTTATTGTAGGTGTTTGTGTTTTGTCCCGCATCCACTTTGGATAGTCCGTGTTCGTAGGAAGCTGTAAGACGGATTCCGTTAGAAAACTGGTAACCGGCACCGGCAGTAAGTCCGGCATCCCAGCGATTCAACCGGTTGGTTACATCGGTCTTGCTGGTAACTAAATTGAAGATCGAAATGCCTGCATTGGTGGTAATTTTTGCACTGGTTAAATAGGACAGTTGAGGTCCTGCAAAAACCTGGAACCCATTCAGATTGGCCTTTAATAAAATTGGCATGTCAATGTAAGCCGAGTGAAGCCGGGTAGATGCGTGAGCACTTAGTAAGCCAATGCCTTTTATTGAATAACTACCGCCTAACTCATAGCCTTTTGCGGAATAATACAGACCAGGTTCGATGGAAAGATTTTCGCTAACAGGGATATTGGTAAATCCACCGGCATAGAAGCCGGTAACTGATTTCGTGGTTAGGATACCGTCAGTAACATTGAGTAATTGTTGCATACTTTGTACTGCATCACCTCTCATTCCTGTATTGGTAGTACCGGCCCCAACACCATAAGTAATTTGCTGCGCAAAAGAAGCAACGGAAAACAGGGTACAAACTGCAAGTAATATTTTATTTTTCATAATCGTCTGCATCCGGGTTTTACAGCCGCCTGCTGTTATAAGAATGAAATAGTACCCAAAGGATTAATGCAGGATCGGTAAGGTTATGTTAAAGCAAAAATCTTTAGAATCTGTTTAATTTTTTTATGAATGCCACGAATGCACGAATAATCTCTCCGTTTTTTGCATTTAAAGGGTTCTATTCGTGTCAGCTTTGTAATTAGTGGCAATTGAAATTATACAGGGCAAATTGTGAAACCATTTTTAAACAGCTTCTTAGCCTTATTTAAATTTTTCAATACAATCTGCTGTTGACTTCAACTCCAGTAGGCTAATACAAGACTACTGTTTTTTAGATTGCACTTTAAACTGTGGCAGCGCCAAGTGGTTGGGGAGCACAGCAACCGCCGCCCTGCCCCGGTCGGTATCGCTACCGGCCGAAAAGCAAACCGATATTGTCTTCCATTTTTACTTTACTTTTAAAAGGTAGAAACGATCTACTTAAAATTTATCTCATGAAATATTTAGCCGCGATCATTTTGTTTTTTTTATATCAGAAATCTTTAACGGCACAGGATCGGGATATCAGCTATATGAGCTCCGGAGGCAAACTAAAACCGTTGCAGGCCAACATGGATATCCGGCATTATACGCTGGCACTTGATGTAGATATTCCCAATCAGGCAATCAATGGTTATTGTGAAATTGAGCTTGTTTTATCGCAGCCAACCGATACTATTTTATTTGACCTGGTTCACCTCCTGACTGTAAAAAATATACAGGTTGAAAACAAGCGTACGAATTTTTATCAGCAGGCAGATTACATTTATATCGTTGATAGGGCTGGATTTAAGGCGGGGCGCCACAAAATAAAAATTGAGTATGGCGGCATTCCGCCCGTAGCAGTGCGGCCTCCATGGAAAGGTGGTTTTTCCTGGAAGGTTGATGGAAAGGGCAACCCATGGGTAGTGATCAATTGCCAGTTGGAAGGAGCAAAAATTTATTTCCCCTGCAAAGATCACCCTGGCGATGAGCCCAATGAAGGAGCGGATTTAATCATTACGGTACCAAAAGGATTAACGGTTGCCGGGCCGGGCCTGTTGCAAAGTGTAAAGAATAAAAAAAATAAACAGACCTTTCATTGGAAAACAAATTATACCATCAGTAATTATTGCATCCTTTTTGATATTGGCAAATACGACATTGTAAAAAGAACCTATCAAACAATTGAGGGCAACAATGTGCCGATGGTATTTTATGTGTTGGAAGAAGATAAAGGAATGGCTGAAAAAATACTGGACATGCGGGAGAGAGATACGCGGATATTGGAAAAATATTTTGGCGAATATCCCTGGGCGAAAGAAAAAATTGGTATTGCTCAGGTACCCAACCCCGGGATGGAACACCAGACAATGATTACTTATGGAGATAAGTCAGGTAAGTTTATTTTTTCAAAAGTAGGGACGGAGGATTATTCAGCCAATCTTTTTCATGAATTTGCACATGAGTGGTTTGCGAACAAAGTAACCAATAAAGACTGGGCGCATATGTGGATACAGGAAGGCATCACCACTTATTCGGAAGCACTGTTTTGCAGGGAAGCTGCCGGTGAACGTGGCTATGATAGTATGATGGTAAGGATAAAAAATGGCATCCGAAATGAGAAACCGCTGGTTCAGGGAGATGAGGTAAATTCAGCAGATAGTTACACCGGTGATATCTATACCAAAGGCGCTTTTTTTATGCATACCCTGCGGTATATTTTGGGCGATACCGTATTTTTTAAAACGCTCAGGCAACTGGCAACAGAACCCCAATTCACCTATGATAATTTTGTAACAACGGATGACGTAGAAAAATTATTTAGCAAACAATCGGGGAAGAATTTAAAACCACTTTTTGATTTTTATTTGCGCACAACCAGTAAGCTGGAAATCAAAATCAAGCAAACAGGCTTTCAGAAATATACGATGACTGTGCCAAACCTGCCCATGAATTTACCCATCGATATACTAACCGATAATGGTGTGCGGCATATTATCTTAAAGGAGAAGGAATATGTTATCAATAGTCAAACCATGCCGGTTGTTGATGTCAAAGGGTTTTATTTAAAGACGGTTACTACAGATTAATCTATGGTAAAAGATGATCCTGTGAAACATGAAAGTGATTGCAGCAATTAACATCCAACGGTTTCTGATAAAACTTTATTTGGTACTGATCTGCTCTGCTGTCCATACCTCAAACTGGTTGAACCAGGAACTGTTCCAGAATTGATAACGCGGAATGATGTGTGTTTCAATGCGTCGAAGAAAATCGTTGTAATTCTTTTGGGATGCCGGCGTCCACAGCGATTCGCTTACAGCCGTCATACGGGGAAAAATCATGTAATCTACTTTGCTGCCGTATCCCATGTATTCGGTCCATACATTGGCCTGACCGCCCAGTATTTTTGAAGCCATTGGTTTATCTCTGATGGCCGCTGGCAGCGGATCATATTTGTAGACGGTTTCCAACGGCGTATATCCTTTTATTGCAAGACTATCTTTGGGATCTTTACTTTGATAATGGTCAAAGTAGTAGGGTATACCCGGCGTCATTATTACAGAAAAGCCTTTGCTTGCAGCTTCTATTGCTTTGGCATCGTTGCTCCAGTTCATTACTATGGTAGACGTGTCTAACTTGCCCTCCATTATTTCGTGCCAGCCAATTACCTTTTTATTTTTTTCTTTCAGGTAGCTGCTTACCTGTTCAATAAAATAAGTTTGTAAGGCTACTTCATCTTTTAGGCCCTTTTGCTTCATAAAAGCCTGGGTGCTTTCACTTTTTTTCCACCACATTTTACTGCACTCATCACCACCCAAATGAATATATGAAGAGGGAAAAAGATCCGCTATTTCATGAAAGATGGTACGCAAAAAAGTAAAGGTAGCCGGGTTGGGAGCCAGCACATTATTCTGCCGATTGTACATTCCCCAGGTGGCAGCAACACCCCATGCGGCGGCCGTATCCGTGCTCAGTTGGGGATAAGCCGTGATGGTAGCCCTGCTATGTCCGGGTATGTCTATTTCCGGTATAATGTTGATGCCTCTTATCGCCGCATAGGCAATTACTTCCCTTACTTCCGCACGGGTGTAATACCCTCCATATCGCACCCGTTCATATTTTGCGGGAGCATCAAAAAAATGGCCAATCAAAGTTGAGTCACGCCACGAACCAATGCTGTTTAATTTGGGATAGGAGAGGATCTCAATGCGCCATCCCTGGTCGTCTGTTAAATGCCAGTGAAAAGTATTGAACTTATGAAAGGTTAAATAGTCGATGTATTTTTTGATATAACCCAGCGGGAAAAAATGCCGAACCACATCGAGGTGCATACCACGGTATTCAAAGCGGGGATAATCGGTGATCATGCAGCCGGGTAATTGCACGCTGGCAACAGGTTGCAGGGGAATCAACTGCAACAGGGTTTGCATACCGTTGATAATACCCCGAACAGATTTTGCCTTTAGGGTTACCTGCTCCTTTTTTATTTGCAGCGTGTACATTTCTTCCCGGGTGATGGTGGTTGAATCAACCAACAACAAAATTGAATAGCGGGACTTATCGGATGTAGCTGCATTTAGTGCGACGGCGATGCCGCACTGTAGCCTGATTTGTTCCTGCAAATAAATAGCCTGGGCTGCAAAAAAAGTATCATAACCAATAGCAGATCCGCTTTGTAAAATGGCGCCTTTCTGTTTCAATTCTTTTACGTGCACAGGTTTAGGGGTGATGTTATCTAATTGTTGTGCTTTAATCGAAACAATCAATAAGAACGAACATAAAAGTGGAATATATTTCATGATTAATTTTTCTGTTATTAAACATCGGGAAGCTTGCCGATGCAAATGTAGGCTACTGGATTTTATGCGGTTTGATGCGGCTTAATTTCAAGATGAATTTATCGGCTGGCTATGGTGAAAAATGAAAATGAATTGTAAAAATATTTTATAAACATGGAAAGTATCAGCGCATCTAAAAGTAAAACTGTTAAATCATTTAATTGTATGGGGGAAGAGTTTTGGTGAATCATTCATTTCATTTTACAATCAAATTTGTATGAAATTACTTTTAATATTTTCATTACTGTTATCGTTGGTCTTTGTCATTCATAACGATCCCAATGCAGTTGTAAATCCTATGGTCTATTGCTCATTTATAGTTCGCTCAATCGACGTATAATGATAGCTTTCTGCATTGCTTCCTGGTTGAATGGGTTGCTTTTTGTATTCGCTCCATACCTTGGTAAAGGCCGCACCGAAATAGAAAATCAACGAAGCATAAAAAACAAAAAGCAACAATAATACGATGGAGGCAGAAGCGCCGTATACCACGCCAATATTGCTATTTGGTAAAAGCCATTTCAAAATCACTTTCCCGATATTGAATAAAATACTGGTGAGTAATCCACCGGTGAATGCTATTTTCCAGGTGGGTTTACCATCCGGCAGATAGCGGAACAATAAAGAAAACCACACCCAAACAATGGTGACTGAAAGCAGGGTAGCGATCGTACTGTTCAGGTAAAAACTCATTACAGGCAACAACGCTTTTAGGTGCCTTCCAAAAAAGGTCGTAAAGCTTTCTGCTATTACCGATGCCATAAACAAAAGCCCGGTAAAGAAAATTACCAGGATAGATTTAATCCTGCTAACCAAGGCGATCTTTATTTTTTTCTTCCCGGTGATTCTGATCATCCACAACTGGTTCAACGAACTCTGTATTACTTTAAATAATGTGGTAGCAACAAACAGTAAAAATATAAATCCACCGATCGCAATTGGCAGATTGCTTGCAATACCTCTAAATGCTTTCAACGTATCTATTAATTGCGTAACACTGTCCCGCCCGATAATTCCTCCCAATTGCATAAATAATTCACTACTTACGGAACGCTGGTTAAATAATAAACTGAGTAATTGAATCAGGATGAGCAAAATGGGCGGTAGCGCAAATGTGGTAAAAAACGCCGTAGCCCCTGCCAGTCGCATCGGGTCGTTCCGAATCAGCAATTTAAAGGCAGCTTTTAATTGCAGGAAGGTTGGCTGTATGTTCTTAAATATATTCAATTAAATTTTATAAATGGTACAAAATGGGGAGAGCGAATTGTGGCCTCCAAATGTTTACTTGTGCAGCATGCAATTAAGAAATCTTTTAATAATTTTTTGGTTAGGAATAACATTGTTGCAATGTTCCGTTCTTGTACGGTATGGAACCAACGTTTCCATGATTTATTTATTCGATTTTAATTTTAAATTCCTTTGGTGGTATTGCACCCAGTAAATTGGTTACAAAATAATCCCAGCGCCTGCGCATCATGTAGTAACTATCTGCACCATAGCCGTGTCTCGCATTGGGGAATATCACCAGGTCGAAATCTTTGTTGGCCTTTACCAGCGCATCCACCACCAGGTAGGTATTGTAAGGTGGCACATTGTCGTCCATTGCGCCATGGGCCAGCATTAGCTTGCCTTTAAGGTTGGCTGCAAAATTTTGGTTGGCCTGGTCATCATAATTTGATTTGCCTTTTGCATCTTTTACCAACAAGCCGATATACCGTTCGCCCCAGTCATCCTCATAATTCCGGTTTTCATGATTGCCCGATTCCGAAATGCCCACTTTATAAAAATCAGGATACCGGAACATGGCTGCAGCCGTAGCATATCCACCGCCTGAATGGCCCCATACACCCACCCGGTCAAGATCGAGGTAAGGATGGGTAACGGCCAGTTGACGCAGGCCGGCAATCTGATCCTCCAGTGTATTGTCTGCCATGTTCCCATAACATACATCGTGAAAAGATTTAGACCGATCGGGATTGCAGGTGCCATCAATGATTACCACCACAAATCCTAATTCGGCCAATGCCTGGTGATCGCCCCTTGCAGTGGAAAACGAGCGACTGCCCACGCCACCGCCCTGCGGACCCGGATAGATATAATTGATGACCGGGTATTTTTTAGTTTTATCCAACGTAGTTGGTGTAAACATCAGGCCATACAAATCCCATTTGCCATCTCTTGATTTTACAGTGATCGGTTCAGGTGCTTTCCAGCCTGTTGCAGTTAATCGCTCAATGTTTGTTTTCTCCAACGGGATAATTAACTTACCTTTTGTGTCTCTCAACACGGCTGTTGGCGCCATATCCGGCTTTGAAAAATTATCGGTAAAATATTTTCCATCGGGCGATAATGCAATGGTGTGATTTCCATCTTCCGGGGTTAGTAATTGTAAATTTTTACCGTCAAAACCGATGCGGTAAAAATGACTGAAGTAAGGATCCCGTCCAGCCTCCCTTCCATTTGCTTCAAAATATAAAATCCGCTCTTTTTCATCCATTTTTATCAGGCGGGTTACAACAAATGCACCTTTGGTGATTTGATTTTTCAGTTGGCCGGTGGTTGCATTGTACAAATAAAGATGACCCCAGTCATCCCTTTCGGAGTACCAGATGATTTCGTTGGTAGCGGGCATAAATCGCCAGTTGACGCTTCCCTGTCCTGATTCGTATTGTGTGGCAACCCGCTCTTCAAATATCTCTTTTACAGTACCGGTTGCAGCATCAGCAATGCGCATTTTTGCCGATTTATGATCACGGGAACTTGAAACAAACGCCAGTTGACTTGCATTTGCATTCCATTCATTGTCATCAAAGGCGCCTGAACAGGAAATGTCATCACACAATGTTCCCCGTCTTGCATCAGCAGGTATTTTTAACCGGATCACTTTTGGATTGTCCACCTCAATGATCACCCGCTGTATCTGAATGATTTCCAGGTCTGTTGGCAGCGGGTATTTCCATGCCTGTAATTTTGGTGCTCCCACATTGGTGCTTACCAGGTACATGTCATTTAAAGAACGCTGGTCTTGCTGGAAAGTGGCAATCTTTTTTGAATCGGGCGACCAAAGTAAAATAGCACGGTCGGAGTGTTTCCATCCTGCATTATCGGTTGCATAACCAAAATCCTTTATACCGTCTGTTGTTAATTGGGTTTCTTTCCTGGTGGCAATATCTCTAACCCAAAGATTCCAATTCTTTATAAAAGCAAGTTTTTTTCCATCTGGAGATGGTATTTCCAGCCCGAAATTCCGCCGGCTATTTTGAACTGCTTCCTTATCGCTGCCTGTATCTGGTACAAGTGATTTTTTATTTGGAGCAGTTTTTCTGCTCCCATCAGCCGGGTTGATCAGCACATATTCCCGCCCGGTAGCCGTACTTACGCCGTACCAGAATTTGCCATCCGGTAGCCAGGTTGGGCTAACATTTCCACGGTCAACCAGTTTACCGGTGCTTCCTCCTAAAAATTTAGTGGCCCGTTCATAATCTGCCGCCGAAACAGTCTTTTTTGTTTCAGTCTGGGCTGTGGCAGTGAAAGCCAACAATGCGATAAATACCGATGCAATGAAATGTTTTTTCATAATGATGCCTTTTTCACTAGTTGCTTTTATTGATGCTGTCCTGCTTTTTTAATTAAATGAATGTATGTTTTTTTTGAAGACCGGGGCAACTGATTATTTATGCGCTGTTTTTAAATAAAAAATTGTTTTTGAATTTCCGGAACCGACATTTGGCTGATCCGGTAAGTTGCACATTATACATCTTCCTCCTTAAATGATAAAGTCAGGCTTTCAATGTTCGCATGCACTTTACGATAACTTACACCAGCCTTGTCCAGCATAATCCTGGATGCTTTGAAAATATCCGTGCCTTCGTATTTGTCTGATAAAAAGATTACTTCTGTAATGCCCGACTGGATGATCGCTTTAGTGCACTCATTGCAGGGGAAGAGGGCGGTATATATTTTACATCCCTGCAGATCCATCCCTATATTATTTAAAATCGCATTGAGCTCTGCATGGCAGATATATGGATATTTGGTCTCGAGAAACTTGCCTTCTTTATCCCAGGGAAAATCATCATCATTGCAGCCGATGGGAAGGCCATTGTAACCTGCTCCAACAATTTTATTCTTTGGGTTCACAATACAGGCTCCAACCTGCGTGTTGGGATCTTTGCTTCTACGGGCACTTAATAAAGCAACTCCCATAAAATACTCATCCCACGAAATATAGTGCGCTCTTTTATTCAATCGTAAAATGTTTGGTTTTTAAAATTGCTTTTGGCCCCACGAATGTAGCCTATTTAGGTTTTTAAAATAGAACCGTGTTGTCATATAACAAAAATGAGTGACTCATTAAATTGAATCTGTTATTCTTACCAAACAAACAACGGCGCCATTACAAATAAACAAATTATGTTACCTGTGGAGAATAACAGCCTTGTTTATTGATTGAGTTGTTCATCCAAATACATTTAAGAACTGGTATCAGCGATCATCTGCTTTTTTAATGGCTAACCTTTGACCAGCAAGACAATCACGTATCCCAAAAGTGTTTATTAAAAAATAAACTTTAAGTTTGCCGTTTATACTTCAGTAAAAAGATTGCAGGAATCTACTTTTTAAATACATTGTTTAAAAAGGTAACATCAACTTCCGTTTTGAAATATGGCGCATTATACCAATAAAAAAAAGTACCAGTTAATATTTTTAATCATCGCAGGATTGGCATTGAACCCACTTTTGTCTTATGCACAGATAAACAATAAGGACAGTATTTTGGCGGAAGTAACTTTAAAGAATGCCATCGACTATGCAATCATCCACCAGCCATTGATTCAACAATCGCTTTTAGACCAGGAGATAGTAGAAGCTACCATTAAAACAAAACTTGCAGATATGTATCCGCACTTAAATTTTAACTATGGTCTGCAACACAATTTCATTATTCAAACGGCAGTAATCGGCGGAAACAATGTGAGGCTGGGGGTTAACAATACCTCTAACGGACAATTTACATTCACACAGTCCTTATTCAATAGAGATTTGTTGCTGGCCAACAAAACAAAAACAGATGTTCGCTTACAATCAAGCCAGGTAACCAGCAATAATAAAATTGAGATAGCGGTAGCTGTATCAAAAGCTTATTATGATGTGCTGTCTACCATGCAGCAAATAAAAATTTCTGTTGAAAATATTCTACGTATTGAGCGTAGCTTAAAAGATGCCTTCAATCAATATCAATCCGGTGTGGCAGATAAAATTGATTACAAACGTGCAACCATTACATTGAATAATACCAGGGCAACCCAAAGTAGCAACGCCGCTATTTTGCAGGCAAAACTGGAGTATCTTAAATCTCTGATGGGATATCCTGAAACCGGGGCATTCAATATTGTATACGACAGCACCCAATTGGAAAAGGAATCTGCGCTGGATACATTACAGGCGCCGAATTACACAGCAAGAATTGAATATCGCCAGCTGGAAACCCAGAAAAGGCTGCTGCAGTACAATGTGAAATTTTATAAATGGGGTTACCTGCCCACGGTTAGTGCCAATGGAGCTTACAATCTGAACTATCAGAATAACAGGTTTAGTAAAATTTTCACCAATAACTTCCCCAATTCATTTGCCGCCATCAGCATGGGTGTTCCTATTTTTCAGGGCGGCAAACGAAAAGAAAATATACACATCGCAGCGCTAAACCTGCAGCGCAATGAACTGGATTTGATTAACCTGAAAAACAGGGTGAATGCCGGTTATGCGCAGGCACTGGCAAACTATAAAAGTAACCTTCAAAACTACCTGGCCTTAAAACAAAACATTGCCATTGCGCAGGAGGTGTATGATGTAATACAATTACAGTATCGGTCCGGTATAAAAACTTACCTGGAAGTAATTACGTCTGAAACAGATTTGCGGACGGCGCAGATCAATTATTATACGGCTATTTACCAGTTGTTGTCCAGTAAAATTGATGTACAGAAGGCGCTCGGACAAATCAATTATTAATGACTATTTTTTTAAAGCGAATCAATTAAAATTTAATAACTCCTGATATGACGTTTCATTCTTTTAAAAAATATATTGGCGTTGCTGCTGTTTTGTTCTTAGCAGCCTGTAACGGTAATAAAGCGCCTGTGCAACCACCGCCACCACCGGTTAAGGTAACCCTGCACGAAGTGACGGTTTCAGCGGCTGTTTATTATGATGAATATCCAGCTACTGTAACTCCATTAAATCAGGTAGAACTAAGGCCACAGGTGAGCGGATTTATCACCGGTGTATATTTTAAAGATGGCGACCGGGTGCGGAAAGGGCAGTTATTATATTCCATTGATGAACAATTATATGCTGCCAACTACCAGCAGGCAATCTCCAACCTAAACGTGCAGGAAGCCAATGTGAACAAAGCGCAAAAAGATGCCAACCGCTATCACGAACTGGATAAAAATGATGCGGTTGCGAAGCAGCTGGTAGACAATGCGGATGCTGCCCTGGAAGTAGCAAAAAGGCAGGCAGAGGCATCGAGGGCAAATATAAAAGCGGTACAAACCAGTGTGAAATATACCAGGGTATATGCTCCTTTTGATGGTGTAATCGGTATCTCTGCGGTTAAGCCAGGTACTGCTATCACCGCCGGGCAAACAATTCTTAACACCGTGTCATCGGATAAGGAACTGGGGGTTGATTTTAATGTGGATCAAAGTGAGATATATCGTTTTACTACCCTGTTAAATGAAACGCAAAAGCCTGGTGATTCTACTTTCCGTTTGGCATTTAGTGGTGATGTTTATCCACAGCCGGGAAAATTGGCGTTGCTCGACCGGGCTGTAAATCCACAAACCGGAACGATTAAAGCACGCCTTATTTTTCCAAACAATAAAAATTTATTGATTGCCGGAATGAATGGTACGGTGCAAATAAAAAATAACGACGCTGGTGGAGTAATCACCATCCCCTATAAAGCAATTGTAGCGCAACTCGGCGAATTTTTTGTTTATGTACCCAATGACAGCAATAAGGTTACACAAAGGAAATTGGCCCTGGGTAGACAAATTGGAACCAACGTGATCGTTCAACAAGGGTTGGAAACCGGAGAAAAAATAGTGGTGGAAGGCGTACAGAATTTAAGGGAAGGTGCAATGATAAATTCTTCAGAAGGAAAAGGGGACGTGAAAAAATAAAATAGTAAAAGCTGTCAGATTTTTGAACAGCTCATTTTTGAAATGAACCAGTAATTAATTTTAAAGTAATTGAATGCCGGATCAAAGCAACCTGCTCAAATAGTTTTTGAAAACGTTTTTGCTTTGCCAGTAACTTTTACTGACGGGCTCTAATGCTTTACAGAATACATTCATATTTCCATACTGTTTTTCACGGTGCTGCAACAACAATAAAGAAATAAAATAATGATAGCAGATACTTTTATAAAAAGACCCGTTACCGCAATTGTAATTTCTGTAGTAATTGTACTGGTTGGATTAATTGCGTTAAAATCATTGCCGGTTGCTCAATACCCGGATATTACACCGCCAACGGTGTCAATCAGTGGCAACTTTATTGGAGCAGATGCGCAAACAGTGGAACAAACTACGACCACCGCCATTGAAACACAGGTAAATGGCACACCCGGGATGACCTATTTATCCAGTAATAGCAGTAGCAGTGGTCAGAGCGGCATCAATGTAAATTTTGAAATAGGCACTGATGTAAACATTGCAGCCCTTGATGTACAAAACAGGGTAAGTGTTGCGCTGCCTTCGCTGCCAGATGCAGTCAGGCGTTTAGGCGTTACGGTTCTTAAGCGGAATCCAAGTATTATGGTGGCGCTTGCATTATACTCACCCAACGGCACCCACGATGCAAATTTTTTAGGTAACTATGCCAATATTTATCTGAAGGATGCTCTAAAGCGTGTTAAGGGAGTAGGGGACATCGTTTCAAGGGCCGATGAATTTAGTATGCGTATCTGGCTCAATCCGGAAAAGCTGGCAAATCTTGGTATGACTACCACTGACATTACAGCTGCATTGACCGAACAGAATCTGCAGGTTGCAGCCGGTACAGTGGGCTCTAACCCACAGCCTGTGGTACAAACTTTTGAGTACAGCGTTTTGACCAATAGCCGCATCAACACAAAGGAGCAATTTGAAAATGTGATTGTAAGAACCCAGCCTGCAACCGGTACCATCGTTTATTTGAAAGACGTAGCACGGGTAGAGTTGGGTAAGTTTGATTATGCAAGCAATGCATATGTGGATGGAAAACCCGCTGCATTTGTATTGATATATCCTGCCCCTGGCGCCAATGCGCTGGAAACTTTTGCCGGTCTTAATAAGGCATTGGAGGAACTGCGTAAAACATTTCCAAAGGATATGGATTTTTCTATGCCACTTGAAACAGTTTCTGTGGTGAAAATATCCATTAAAGAAGTTCTAATTACCCTTGCAGAAGCCTTGCTGCTGGTTACTTTGGTGGTGTATCTTTTTCTGCAAAACTGGAGGGCTACATTAATTCCCGTACTCGCTATTCCTGTTTCTTTAATCGGAACTTTTATATTTTTTATTCCATTTGGATTTACCATCAACACACTTACGCTGTTTGCCTTTGTATTAGCCATTGGTATAGTGGTGGATGATGCCATTGTGGTGGTAGAAGCGGTGCAGCATTATATCGACCACGGCAAACTATCGCCCAAAGATGCTACCAGGGCGGCGATGAAAGATATCTCTGGTCCGGTGGTGGCCATTGCCTTGATTTTGGCAGCTGTATTTGTACCCGTTGGATTCATTCCCGGTATTGTGGGAAGATTGTACCAGCAATTTGCAATTACCATTGCAGTGTCGGTAATAATATCCGCATTTGTTGCATTATCGCTTACTCCGGCTTTGTGTTCCATTATGCTAAAGCCCTCCAAAGACGAAAGTTCAAAAATGGATTGGATGGAAAAATTCTTTCTATGGTTCAACAACGGATTTAACCGGCTGTCTGGTTCTTACAGGAAGGGCGTTGGTAAATGGATTAAAGCAACACCACTTGTTTTAATAATGATGGTTTGTTTGTTTGTTGGTTTGTTCTTTTTATTTAAAAACAAGCCAACTGGTTTTATTCCGGCTGAAGATGAAGGACGATTATTTGTGACCTACGAAATGGCGGAAGCAACTTCAACTACCAGAAGTAAAATAATGCTGAAAGAAATCATGGGCCGGATACAGGCTGTTCCGGGTGTAAGAATTGTAGGAGGCCTGGCCGGCTTTAATATCGTGAGCTTTTCAAATAAATCAAATGTGGGAACCATGTTTGTAAACCTTCAGCCCTGGGATGATCGCACTACCAAAGAATTGCAGATTGATAATATTATAAAGGAAATACAGAAAGGAACTGCGGATATAAAAGAAGCGAGGATCAGGGCCATATCGCCGCCGGCTATTCCGGGCCTGGGTGCTACAGCAGGCTTTACATTTGAGTTGCAGCAAACCACCAGTACCGATAATATCCAGCAGTTTGAAAACGTAGCCCGAAATTTTTTAGCGGAAGTAAACAAACGTCCGGAAATAGGCTCGGCCTTCACATTTTTTACCACCCACACGCCGGGCTACCAGGCAGATGTAGATAAAGAAAAGGCCAAAAAACTGGGGGTATCGGTAACCGAAGTTTATAGCACCCTTGCTACCTTACTGGGCAGTAGTTATATCAACGATTTTAATTTGTATGGCAGAAATTTCAGGGTGGTAGCACAGGGCGATAGCAGCTTTCGTTCTTCCATTGATGAACTGGGTAAATATTATGTGCGCAACAGCCAGGGGGCGATGATTCCGCTGGGGTCGTTGCTTACTACCCGGCTAATAGAAAGTCCTTCGTTGATTTCTCATTACAATATTTACCGGTCTGTTGAAATCAATGGATCGCCCAAAGCGGGGATAAGCAGCGGTCAGGCAATAAAGGCATTGAAAGAGGTGGCCGAAAAAACACTGCCTGCGGGATATGGATATGAATTTTCAGGATTGAGCCGGGAAGAGATAAAGGCGGGGGATAGTACCGTTACTATTTTTGCCATCTCCATGTTATTTGTTTTTCTCTTTCTGGCTGCATTGTACGAAAGCTGGTCGATACCGTTTTCGGTGTTGTTTGCAGTGCCCATAGGAGCATTTGGTTCGATTGTTACATTGACCTTATTACCCAATCTTTCCAATAATATTTATGCTCAAATTGGTTTAATCACCCTGATTGGACTGGCAGCGAAAAATGCGATCCTGATTGTAGAATTTGCAAAGGAAAGAGTAGATCGTGGCGTGGAAATTATACCGGCTACGCTGGAAGCGGTGCAATTGCGTTTGAGGCCCATTATTATGACATCCTTTGCCTTTATCCTGGGTGTACTTCCATTGGCCTTTGCAAGTGGAGCTGCAGCAGAGTCCCGTAAAACGATTGGCTGGACTGTGTTTGGCGGTATGTTGTCTGCGACCACGCTGGCCATATTTGTGGTACCTGTTTTATTTGTATTAATCACTAAAATTTCCTACGGTAAAAAGTTGAAGCGTATGCAGGATGATAAACATAAACAAGAACTGGTTGATCAATCCATCATCGATGGACATATTGGATAATATCCCGTGGAAGCAATCCCGGCTACCTGAAGGGGAATGTTGATGGTCAATTTTAGTAAGGCGCAGGATCTGTCCTGTGTTTGTTACTACTGTTTTGAGTTGAATACTATTTCAGTTTAGTAAGTTTGATTATAACGCGATAAAGAACAAGATGAGCGCCAGATATAAATTTATTGACAATGAAGCAGTGTATTTTACCACGTCAATAGTAGCAGGGTGGATAGGTATTTTTACAAGAGAAATATACAAAACAATCCTGCTGGATAGTATTAGGCATTGTCAGCAAAGCCAGGGTTTAAAAATACATGCCTGGGTGTTAATGACAACGCATTTGCATACCATCTGTAGTTGTTAGGAAGGACATGATTTGGGATTGATAGGACGCAATTTAAAAAGTTTTACTGCCATGAAAATAATAGATGCGGTAATCAATCATTCAAAGGAAAGCAGAACAGAATACCTGCTACATACTTTTGCCAGGGAAGGCAAAAAAAGCCGCAATAGTTTTAAAAACCAGTTTTGGTAGCATGAAAATCATCCGGTGGCAAAGGACAATACAGAAATGTATAACCAGCGTTTAAAATCTCTTCATTGGAACCCTGTAACAGCAGGCTTTTTAGCAGAACTGTGGCATTGGATATAGCAGTGCAACTTATTATTTCACAAAAAAAAAGGGTTGCTGGATATTATTATTTTGGATGGTTTTTAGGATCGGAGATTAGTAACAAGGAAGACACAGGACCGGAGTCCTGCGCCTGTAGCAGCTGCTGGATATTATTATTTTGGATGGTTTTTAGGATCGGAGATTAGTAA
>JBBQQP010000018.1:0-21905 GCA_038215675.1 Chitinophagales bacterium
TTTACTGGACGAAAACCGACAATGGTTTAAATCAAAAGTTGGATTAACCATTGATGAAACCCCAAGGGATATTGCTTTTTGCCATCATGCCATTCAAAAAGCCGGACCAATGATTGTTCCTGATGCAATGAAAGATGATCGATTTGTAGATAATCCACTGGTATTGGGCGCACCAAATATCCGGTTTTATGCCGGTGTTCCCATCCGTTCAGCAAATGGTTTTCCGCTTGGCACCCTATGTGTTATCGATAACAAACCCAGGGTGTTATCCTCCGGGCAATTATTTGCGCTGGAGGTATTATCCAGGCAGGTTGAACGTAACATTTCAGTTCGAAAAAAAATACAAAAGCTGGCGGCCGCAGAAGAAAGCCAGGCAAACTTCAACAAGCAGTTTCGCATTGCGCTTGAAAAAATTGGCGACAATGTTTGGGAGCATGATTTTAGAACCGGTAAATCTTCCTTCTCCACAGCTAAAAATGATTTACTGGGTTTAGTGATTCATAAAGAAACCGATATCGATTCATTGTGGTGGCAACGTATTCATCCTGATGATCGTACTATGTTGGAAGAAAATGACCGAAAGTGCCGGGCGGGCCAAATAGATGCGCATCGGCTGGAATATAGAATTGTGCAACAGGATGGATCGGTGAAGTGGGTGTTGGACAGGGGTGTGGTGCTAGAAAAAACTTCGGAGGGCCTGCCATTAAAACTGATCGGCACGCATACCGATATTACAAGCATCAAAAATAGTGAGGTGGCATTAGAAGAAAGTGAGCAGCGTTGGAAATTTGCGTTGGAAGGTTCCGGTGATGGAATTTGGGATATGAATTGTAAAACCAGCAAAGTATATTATTCAAAACGCTGGAAGGAAATGTTGGGTTATTTCAATGAGGATATTAGCGAAAATCCGGATCAATGGCAAACCTTGCTGCACCCGGATGATGTTGAAAAAGTAAACCATGATCTTAACCTGCATTTTAAAGGCGTGATGCCATTTTATCGCAGTGAGTATCGCATATTGTGCAAGGATGGAACTTACAAGTGGATTATGGGCAGAGGAATGGTAACTGCCCGTGACGCTGACAACCAACCATTGCGTGTAACAGGCACACACACCGATATTTCGCAGATAAAATACACAGAGCTTGCATTGGAGCAACGATTACAACAATTTAAAAATTTAGCAGATAATATCCCTGGTGTTATTTACGAATATGAATTTAAAAGCGATGGTACGGAGGGATTTAAATACATCAGTCCGGCTGTTATAAAACAGTTTGGTGTTACAAATGAAAAATTTTGCAATTGGTGCAATTTGTTGCATCCGGAAGATGCTGAATTGATCGCATCCAAAAATAAAAATTCAAAGGAAACATTGGAGCCATTTTATTGTGAAGCAAGATTTATTATTCCGGGTAAGGGTATCATCTGGCATTCTGTTACGGCTTCGTTTTCTTATTTTACCGAGACAGGTGCAAAAGTATTTACAGGCTTTATGCTGGATATTACCGAGCGTAAAAGTTCGGAGGATCTGTTAAAAATTCGGGAAGAAAAATATAGAAGTATCATCGCCAATATGAATCTTGGATTACTGGAAGTAGATGCAGATGATACCATACTTTTTGCTAACCATAGTTTTTGCGAAATGGCCGGTTACGATTTGGATGAACTAATTGGGCGAAAGGCGCACACTCTTTTTATCAGCGGAGATAATAGTGACCTGATGAAAAGTAAAAACAGCAAAAGGGTAGAAGGTATTTCTGATGCCTATGAGATTACGATAAAAAATAAAAGAGGACAACTGCGATGGTGGCTTATTAGCGGTGCACCCCGTTTTGATGATACCGGTGCAAATGTTGGTTCGATAGGCATTCACCTGGATATTACCGAGCAAAAATTGCTGGAAATAGAATTGATACAGGCTAGGGAACAGGCCGAAGAATCTACCCGCAGTAAAGAAATATTCCTGGCCAACATGAGCCATGAAATACGTACACCGATGAATGCCATCGTTGGTATGTCGAACCAGCTTGGAAAAACAAATCTAAATACAACCCAGCAATTTTATTTATCAACCATCAATGCGGCTTCAGAAAATCTCCTGTTTATCATCAACGATATCCTTGATATTTCAAAAATTGAAGCGGGTAAATTGCAGATTGAGAAAATAGGATTTGCGCCAAAGGAAATGGTAGATCGGGCTATCCGGGTGCTAAGCCACAAAGCGGAAGAGAAGGGTCTTACCATTGGTATTGGTAGTTTTGATGCAGCGATTTCCCCCGTGTTAATGGGTGATCCCTTCCGGCTTAACCAGGTGCTGCTGAATCTCATTAACAACGCCATTAAGTTTACAGAAAAAGGTGGGGTTGATATATCCTGCGCTTTGCTTAGTGAAACCAGTCAACTGGAAAAAATCCGAATAACGGTCAGAGATACCGGTATTGGAATGGAAGAGTTATTTATAAAAAATCTTTTTGAAAAATTTTCCCAGGAAGATGCATCTGTTACCAGGCAATATGGTGGCACCGGTTTGGGCATGAGTATTTGCAGAGATCTTGTTGCGCTAATGGACGGAGAAATACTTGTTGAAAGTAAGAAGGGGGTTGGCACTTCTATTTCCTTCATCATAGCGTTTGAAAAAGGTAGCCTTGAAAATTTACCGGTAAAACAGCTAATTGCTTTTGAAGCCAATATGCTTGCTAAAAAAAGAATTTTGGTGGTAGATGATAACAAAATGAACAGGCTGGTAGCATCTACCATACTTAAAAATATGGGTGCGGTGGTTACCGAAGCCGTAAATGGTTTGGAAGCCATTGACAGGTTGGGACACAACAATACCGATCTTGTTTTAATGGATATTCAAATGCCGGTGATGGACGGTGTGGAAGCAATTGGGATCATCCGTAAGCGCATCAGCAAAACGTTGCCTGTGATTGCGTTAACGGCCAATGCCATCAAAGGCGATAATGATAAATACTTGCAGGCTGGTATTAATGCCTACCTCAGTAAACCCTACAATGAAAAAGATTTATTGAATATTGTAGCATTTTGGCTGGATAAATCTATTCTTCAAGAACCTGGTAATATAGCAAATTCAACAACACCTGCTGAACAGTTATACAATTTGAGCGGACTAAAACAAATAAGTCGTGGCAATGAAAATTTTATAGAAAAGATGCTAAAAATGTTTATTGATGAAACACCTGTACTGGTAATTGAAATGCTGGAAAATTATCACAAGGGTGATTACAAAGCCATGGGGGCATTGGCTCATAAAATAAAACCTATCATCGACAATATGGGTATTGAGTCTCTAAAAGCACCCATCCTGGAGATCGAGCAAAAAGGACGACTCAATGCCGGTGATGACGCTTTAACTGCTTTATTAATATTGGTTAAATCATCCATTGATGCGGTTATAAAATTGATGAAAGAGGAATTATTTAAAAAGGGAATAGTTTAATAAAGGACGTTTTATTAAAAGCAGGATCTTTTCTTCTTTTATAGAAATACTTTCAACAAGTAAAAAAATCAACATGAAAGTTTTAATAAGTTCTTTTAGCAGTGGTCAATTAACCAATAGCAGGAAAAATGGTGATATTGATGAAAAAAAAGTACAGTTTGTGCTGGGCTTTGGAGCAAAACACTTGATAAAGGATGCTGCTTTTTACAGCGACTTGCGAAAGCAATATCCTGCTGCAGCAATAGTGCTCTGCTCAACCGCTGGTGAAATTTTTGATGACAAAGTGACTGATAACACTGTTGCACTAACCGCTGTAGAATTTGAGAAAACCATTATCAAAACTACTTCAGTCAATATTGATGATTATAACAAAAATAGCTACGATGCTGGCTTTGCTCTGGTGAGCCAACTGGAAATAACGGATAGCTTGTGTTACATCATGATCTTATCGGATGGAGGTGTGGTGAACGGGAGTGAACTGGTAAATGGTATCAACGCATTCATTCAACACAAAGTGCCCGTTTCGGGTGGGCTCGCAGGCGATGGAACAAAATTTGATTCCACGGTGGTTGGGTTAAACAAAGTGCCGGTTCAGGGTGAAATTGTGGCCGTGGCTTTTTATAGCAGCAACTTAAAAATTGCGCATGGTTCAATGGGCGGCTGGGAAGTGTTTGGCCCCGAACGAATGGTAACTTCATCCAAAGCCAATGAGTTGTTTGAAATCAACAATGAAAATGCACTGGAAGTTTACAAAAAATACCTCGGGCCTTATGCCGATGAATTACCTGGCTCTGCATTGTTGTTTCCTTTATCAGTAAAGTTTTCCGAAACGAGCGATCCTGTAGTTAGAACCATTCTTTCAATCAACAACGAAACAAAAAGTATGGTGTTTGCCGGCGATGTGCCGGAGGGGTCGCTCGTAAGATTTATGAAAGCAAATTTTGATAAACTAATAGATGCGGCCAGCGAAGCTGCACAGCAAACATTTAATTCACAACTGGTTCCTGATCCTGGTTTGGCGCTGCTCATTAGTTGTGTTGGACGAAAAATAATTTTAGATACGAGGATAGAAGAAGAAGTGGAAGCCATACACGAGGTATTTGGAAAAAATACCTTGCTAACAGGTTTTTATTCTTATGGAGAAATATCTCCATTTTCCGGCAATACAAAATGTGAATTGCACAATCAAACGATGACTATTACCACATTTGATGAAATTTAATTTTTTGGTATGAACATGAATAAGCTGCTTGAAAAGCAAATAAAAAAATACCTGGATGACGACAGTCTGAAACTGCCATCGATGCAGGCTTTTATCAATGCCATTAATAATTCTTACATTTCTTATGAAAAAGACCAGTCTCTTTCAACCCATGCTTTTAAAATAAGTGAGCAGGAATATGCAGCCATCAACGATCAGCTAAAACAGGAAATCAGTTTTAAGCGGCAGGGCATAAAAAATTTAAAAGAAGCCATCAATAATATTGAAGACAGTAAAGAAACGAATGCTACAATTGATGTGAATGAAGATAACCTGGTAGACACATTTGGTTACCTGAATGAACAAATCAATAAAAGGAAAAAAATAGAACAGGAACTAAAAAATTCTGAATATCTGTTATCCGCAGCAGCCAACCGGCTATCCCACTTAATTACCAACTTAAATACGGGTATCTTATTGGAAGATGAAAACCGGAACATCGTTTTAACCAACGATCTGTTCTGTGATATTTTCTCGATACCCGCATTACCTGACGAAATGAAAGGGATGAGTTGTAACAATTCTGCAGAACAAAGCAAGCATTTATTTGTGGAGCCCGCCCAATTTATAGAAGGTATCAATTTAATTGTGAAAAATAAAATACTGGTAACGGGTGACAGGCTGGAAATGAAAAACGGACGGACATTGTTGAGAGATTATGTACCGGTGTACATTGCCAATGAATACAAGGGACATTTATGGAAGTATACAGATATTACGAGTGAACGGGAAAGGGAAAAGGAGTTAAAGCGGTTATCGCTGGTAGCCAGCGCCAATGATAATGGAGTTGCTTTCTGCGATGCCTGCGGGGTAATTAGCTGGGCAAATGAAGGGTTTACCAGGCTTACAGGTTATGGGCTTGAAGAGATTGTTGGTAAAAAAGCAGTAGAGCTTTATACGGGGCCACTCAGCGATATGGAAACGGTTCAGTCGATGCTGCAGGCATTTTATGAGGGCAAGGGTTTTAATATTGAAGTGATTTTATACCGGAAGGATGGAAGCTGGTTTTGGGGAAGATTAAAAGGACAAGCCATTCAGGATGAACATGGGCATACGAATCAGTATTTTGGAATGCTGGATGATATTACCATTGAAAAGGAAAAGGAAGAAAAATTGAGGGTGTTGTCTTTGATCGCCGAAGACAATATCAATGCCGTTATTATTTCCAATGCGGCAGGAGAAATTACCTGGGTAAACAAAAGTTTTGTAAAAATTACCGGCTATTCTCTGGAAGAAGTAATCGGCAAAAAACAGCTATGATGCAGGGGCCGGCCACCAATCAAAAAACGGTTCAGTACCTCGGACAACAGCTTGTTGCAGGAAAACCTTTTAATTGTGAAATATTAAATTATAGCAAATCAGGTGAAGAATACTGGATCCGCATCCAGGGCCAGTCTATCCGCAACAGTAAGGGAGAGGTAACCGGATATTTTGCAATGGAGCAGGACATTACCAGGGAAAAGGAAGACGAAGAAAAGCTGAAAGAATACGAATCCCGCTTTAGAAGAGCGTTCGAAAAAATTGGCGATAATGTTTGGGAGCATGATTTCAGTACCGGGAAAACTTATTTTTCAAATACCAAAAGTCACCTGCTGGGCTATGGATTAGATGAGTTTAAAAGTAACGCTAATTTATGGTGGGACAGAACCTATGCCGATGATAGAATTCTGCTGGAGCAAAATGATGAAAAGTATAAGCGGGGAGAAATCGACCATCATATTTTGGAGTACCGCATTGTGCATAGAGATGGTACCATTCGTTGGGTAATGGATAGAGGTATGGTAATTGAACTGGGCAGGGAAGGAAAACCTTCGAAGATTATCGGAACCCATACGGATATTACTGAGCGTAAACTGGCCGAAGAATTATTGCAGCGGGAAGAACAAAAATACCGGAGCATTATTGCCAATATGAACCTGGGCTTGCTGGAAGTAGATACGGAGGAAAATGTAATATTTACTAACCAGAGTTTTTGTGAAATGAGCGGGTATGATTACGAAGAACTGATAGGAAAAAAAGCGTCACATATTTATAAAAAGGAAGAAAATATTGAACTGATAGAAAGTAAAAATGAGGCCCGTAAAAGAGGGTCATTGGAGGCATATGAAATCGCAGTAAAAAACAAAAGAGGGCAATTAAGATGGTGGTTGATTAGTGGCGCACCGCGTTTTAATGATGCTGGTGATTTGGTTGGCTCTATCGGCATTCACCTGGATATTACGGATCAAAAGCAATTGGAGATTGATCTGATTGAGGCAAGGGAACTGGCAGAAGAATCTACCCGCAGTAAAGAAATTTTCCTGGCCAACATGAGCCATGAAATTCGCACTCCAATGAATGCGATCCTTGGAATGGCCAACCAGTTAACAAAAACAAACCTGGATAGCAAGCAGCTTTTTTATCTTGATACCATCAATTCTGCCTCAGAAAATTTGCTGGTGATTATCAACGATATTTTGGATCTCTCTAAAATTGAGGCGGGCAAGCTTAACCTGGAAAAAATTGGATTTGAACCGAAGGCTGTCGTAGGCAGGGCCATCCAGGTATTAACGCATAGGGCGGAGGAAAAGGGACTGATTATAACCAATGCGCATTGTGATGATCAGCTGTCGCCCGTACTAATCGGTGATCCATATCGCTTAAACCAGGTGTTGCTCAATTTGTTAAGCAATGCCATCAAGTTTTCAGAAGAGGGGAGCATCGATATCTCCTGCATGGTAGTAAGCGATTCTGAAACCATTCAAACCGTTGAGGTGAAGGTAAAAGATTCGGGTATTGGAATGGATGAGTTGTTTGTGAAAAATTTATTTGAAAAATTTTCGCAGGAAGATGTTTCGGTTACCAGGCAGTATGGCGGGACGGGTTTAGGAATGAGTATTTGTAAAGATTTAATTGAATTGATGGGCGGTAAAATTAATGTGGAAAGTAAGAAAGGAAAAGGGACAATAGTTTCTTTCGTGGTTCAATTTTACAAAGGCAGTTTAAAAGATCTTCCTTTTAAAGAATCTGTTACCATCAATAATGAAATATTAATCAACAAAAGAATACTGGTTGTAGATGATAATAATATGAACCGTTTGGTAGCAAAAACCATCCTAAATAATTATGGCGCAACCATTACCGAAGCTGCCAATGGAAAAGAGGCCATTGATATTTTGCTGGAAAATAATATAGACCTGGTACTAATGGATATACAAATGCCGGTGATGGGTGGTATGGAAGCTACCCGTATTATAAGAAGAGATATCAGTAAATTATTACCGGTGATTGCATTAACAGCCAATGCCATCAAAGGTGACAATGATAAATGTATTGAGGGTGGCATGAATGCTTATTTATCCAAGCCATTTAAGGAGCAGGACCTGTTGCAGGTGGTTTCTTTTTGGCTAGGTGGTTTTAACAACAAAGACGATGATCAAAAAGAATCAGTAACAATGTCAGAAAAAATGTATGATTTAACCGGCCTGCGGGTAATCAGCAGGGGCAATGAGGCATTTGTAATAAAAATGGTCAATATGTTTATCGATCAAACTCCTTTGCACCTGGCTGATATGAAAAAAAGGTACAACGATAACGACTATAAAGGGATGGCCGCAGTTGCCCATAAAATAAAACCTAGCATCGATAACATGGGGATCGTTTCGCTAAAAGAAGTGATTCGGGAAATTGAAAAAGCCGGAAAAACCAATACCGCCGATGATCGTATTCCCGGTTTATTACAAACGGTTGTCACCGATATTAGCAAGGTGGTTGATGCATTGCAGCATGAGTTTGCAGCGACTGTACTTTAAATGATTTCCTAGTGGGTTACAAATTAGGTGGAGCGTAACTTTAGTTTGCCTGTTCATTTGGCAACTTTATAAAAAGTTAACATCTATTCTTTGTTTTGATTTGCTTCAATACCAGGCAAACATCTTTGGTGATTTTTGTAATTGGCTAAGTTTAACCAAGGTATGAAAATTGTTTTAAGAATAAATTGTATAAAATAAAATGGACAATTACCGGAGGCCAGCCTTCGGCAATTGTCTATTTTGCATTAATAAATGCCCTCATGTAATGGGGCTTAATTGCTCAAAAATTTATTAAAAGGCATACCTCATTAATGGAGAAATAGAAATAGAAATAAAAAATCTTTCATCTATAAATTTGGTAATTACTTTACATCGCTTTTACCAGGTAATAATTTTTCTTTCCTTTTTGTATCAGCAGATATTTACCATTTAGCAATGCGTCTTCTTTCACAATTAAATCGATGGTATCCACCTTTATTTTATTGATGCTAATGCCACCTCCCTGCACCATTTTACGGGCTTCACCTTTGCTGGGGAATATTTTGGTATCCGCCAAAAAGCGAACGATATCAATGCCATCCTGCAAAGTTGCATTGGCAAAATCTACTGCCGGCACGCCTTCCATCACCTGTAATAATTGATCTTCGTTTAGTTGTCGCAATATTTCGGACGTATCGTTGTTGAAAAGGATGTCAGAAGCCTTTACCGCAAAATCATAGTCGGATCGGTTGTGTACAAAACACGTTACTTCTTCCGCCAGTTTCTTTTGCAGCAGTCGCTGGTGTTCATTTCCGGTATGTTGGGCAATCAAATTGTCAATTTCTTCCTTTGATAAAAAAGTAAAAATTTTTATGTATTTAACGGCATCGGCATCGGCAGCATTTAACCAAAACTGGTAGAACTGGTACGGCGATGTTTTAGCTGCATCCAGCCACACATTGCCTTTTTCAGATTTTCCAAATTTTCCGCCATCGGCCTTGGTGATCAGCGGACAGGTGAAAGCGAAAGCCTCACCACCGCTTTTTCTGCGGATTAATTCCGTACCCGTTACGATATTGCCCCATTGGTCGCTGCCACCCATTTGCAACTTTACCTGCTTATTTTTATGCAACCAGTAAAAATCGTAGCCTTGCACCAATTGGTAGGTAAATTCGGTAAAGCTCATGCCGCTTTCTCCCTCCAGCCTTTTGCGGACGCTGTCCTTACTCATCATATAATTAACCGTGATGTGTTTACCAGTATCCCGGATAAAATCTAAAAACGTAATTTGCTTAAACCAGTCATAGTTATTAACCATTTCGGCCGCATTGGGCAGTGATGCATCAAAATTTAAAAACTTTTGCAACTGGGCTTTTACACAGGCTACATTATGGTTTAGTATGTCTTCGCTCAATAAATTTCTTTCCTCGCTTTTTCCGCTGGGATCGCCTACCATACCGGTTGCACCACCTACAAGCGCAATGGGTTTATGACCGCATTTTTGTAAATGTATCAGCAAAATGATCGGAACCAGGTTTCCAATATGCAGGCTATCAGCTGTAGGGTCAAAGCCAATGTACCCGGTAGTCATTTCCCCGTTCAACTGTTCTTCGGTTCCAGGCATAATATCCTGTACCATCCCTCTCCATTTTAATTCTTCAATCAAATTTTTCATACTGTTGGTTTAGCTCTTTTTTTCAAAACTTATGCAAATGTGGGTAGAAAAATTGAGAAAAAGGAACAACAATAGCAGAAGTTCGCTTCCATTTTACGGGAGTAAAACATGTTGGCAGAAAATAATGCAGGCATTAATTTTACATGTTGCATTTGGTTCAAGCAGTAGGTTTTGGAAATTCTTGCTTTGCTTTAAATCGTACTTTTTTTTAAAAAAATAAAAAAATAGATTGTATTTCAACAATTCGTTTATCGTTGATTTTTATGTAAATTTCTGATGGGTTGTGCCTGTTAGTTTAAACGGTGCTAAATAGTATGAATTTGGAAGAGATCAGCAGCATGCAGCCTTTTAAGCCATACACTGTCTTAAAGACGATGGTGAAGACGAAGTTCCAAAAATCAGCTGGTATTTTTGAAATGGAGAATCATTAATTTTGTTCATATTAGAAGTTTTCCTTGAATACCTTTTACACAATTTACTTAGGGATTCATCGTTTTAACCTAAGGGTTATTCAAAAACTGCAATACACTCAACCGGAAAACAAATTTATGCGTCTAAAACTTTCTGCTTTAGTATTTATTATTATATCATTTCCTGTGATATCCCTGGCTCAATTCAGGAAATATTCTAACGAGTTTTTAAATATTGGGGCAGGTGCCAGGGGGCTTGCAATGGGTAGTGCGCAGGTAGCTTCTGCAAACACCAGCACTGCAGGATACTGGAACCCGGCTGGTTTGGCTGATGTGCGGGACAATCCTGATGTGAACCTGATGCATGCAGAATATTTTGCCGGTATTGGTAAATACGATTACGGTTCCATTGCCATACCGCTTCAAGCCAATATTCAGGATAAAAACAGAACCCTCGGATTTTCCCTGCTTCGTTTTGCGGTAGATGATATTCCAAATACCTTGTTTTTGGTGGAGCCCGATGGCAGCATCAATTATAATAATGTTCAAACCTTTTCTTCCGCAGATTATGCCTTTCTCGTGTCTTTTGCACAAACGCTTAAAGAGACAGAGTACAACAGGATAAGCTTTGGCGTAAATGCAAAAGTAATACACCGCAAAGTGGGCAGCTTTGCTTCGGCATGGGGTTTTGGCATTGATGCTGGTTTGCAAATGCATGGCGAAAAATGGCATGCAGGAATTGTTGCCCGTGATCTTACTACCACATTTAACGCATGGTCGTTTAAGTTTACCGAACGTGAAAAAGAAGTACTATACCTCACTAAGAATGAAATTCCGGTAAAATCCACTGAATTAACAGCTCCCCGTCTCGTATTGGGTGGCGGGTATGATTTTAGACTCAGCGAATCAGTCAACCTGCTGGCAGAAGCCAATCTGAACTTAACTTTTGATGGTAGGCGCAATACTGTTTTAAGCAGTAATACCATGAGTGTGGATCCTAGTCTTGGACTGGAAGCATCCATTAAAAATGTTTTTTTTGTAAGAGCGGGGATCACCAATTTTCAAAAAGCATTGGCAGATGGCGACACATTGAACCTGAAAAAAGTTTGGATATACCAACCTGGTCTGGGGGCAGGTGTTAAAATCAAAAACGTAACCATTGATTATGCCTTTACCAATTTGGCCAATCAATCCAATCCTTTGTATACACATATATTTTCGCTGCGTTTCAATTTAGCAAGAAAAGACGCTGAATAGGAGAAGCCAAATCAGTTTAATCTCATTATGAATTATCAATCATATACTGCAATGAAAAAATTATTACTTCCATTTTTTATATTATGCACATTGGCAGGTACTGCACAGTATAATAATAGCTGGATCGATTATAGTAAAATTTACTATAAGTTCAAGGTAAGTAAAAATGGTATTTACCGGATCAGTCAGTCGCAACTGGCACAGGCCGGACTTTCGGGAAGACCGGCAGAACAGTTTCAATTGTGGAGAAATGGTGAGCAGGTGCGATTGTATACCTCAATATCCAACGGCTTACTAGGCGCAAGCGATTTCATTGAATTTTTAGGAAAGATGAATGATGGTATTCCAGATAAATCTTTGTATCGGGTGCCGGAAGGACAACTTTGTGATAGTTTTAGTTTGCATACGGATACCGCTTCTTACTTTTTAACAGTAAATGCCAATGTCTCGGCCAATTTGCGGTTTGCTGATGCAGTAAATAATGTAAGTGGTAATGTGCTTCCGCCAGATCCTTATTTCATGCGCAGGGTAGAACAACCTTTTAAACAGGTTTACAATCGTGGCTTTGCAAATATTGTTGGAGAATATGTTTATTCCTCTTCCTACGATCTAGGCGAGGGGTGGACTACCGGAGACATTAATCCCTGTTGCGCTTATGCACAGATTTTTTCTGGTTTAAATGTTTACACTGCAGGGCCATCCAACAGTGTTTCGTTGTATGTGGCAGCATTTGGGAATGCCTTGTTTTTACGAAATCTTCAGGTTAAGTTTTACAATACGACCGTGCTGGATACTGCTATGAATTATTTTACGGCGCTAAAGAAGACTGTCAATAATTTGCCGCTGACTTCCTTACAGAATCCTGATAACCTGTTGGTATCTATCAATGGTAATAGTACCAATCCAAATGACCGGCTTGTAGTGGGTACCGTTGCTGTAACCTATCCTGCAAAATTTAATTTCAACAATCAAAGCAATTTCTACTTTGAATTAAAAGCATCTGCAACCGGTAATTTTATTGAAATTGATAATTTTAATACCAGTGGAACGCAGCCGATTTTATTTAGCCTGAATGATGGAAAGCGTTACCTGGGAGATATTTTAGTAGGTGGAAAAGTAAGGTTTGCTTTACCAGCCTCTTCTGACCCTTCCCGAAAATTTATGCTTGCAAGCCAGGATCTGACCAACTTTAATACAATCGGCCAGATGTTGCCTAAGGCGTTTATTAATTACAAAACCGTTGCCAACCAGGGAGATTACCTCATCATCAGTAACTATAGTTTATTAAACGACGGTTTTGGTAACAACTATGTAGATCAATACAAGGCTTACAGGTCAACAGCGCCTGGTGGGGGTTTTAATACCAAAGTGATTTTAATAGATGAACTGGTTGATCAGTTTGCATTTGGCATTAAAAAGCATCCTGCTGCGGTACGGGATTTTATTCGTTTTGCAAATACGCAATTTAGTCAGAAACCTAAGTATGTTTTTATAATAGGCAGGGGCGTAACTGCTTTGGATTTTAAACTCAACGAATCCAATCCGGATGTTGAACGGCTTGATCTGGTACCTACTTTTGGATGGCCGGCATCGGATGTTTTATTGGCCTGCGAGCCGGGCACTGTAGTTCCTCTTATACCAATAGGTCGTTTGTCGGTTGTGAACGGGATTGAAATAAAACGTTATCTGGATAAAGTAAAGCAATATGAAGCTGCACAGGCTTCTACTTCGCAAACGGTTACAGACAAAGGATGGATGAAAAATTTCATTCATGCTGCCGGCGGTAAGGATGCAGATGAAAGCAATACCTTTCTTGCCTATCTAAACAGTTATGGGGCAATTGCAAAGGATTCTGCTATGGGTGCAAAACTTGAAACTTTCAAAAAAGAATCATCGGCTGCAGTTGTTCAGGTAGAAGGGGATCGCATCGAACAGTTGATTAACGCCGGAACCAGTTTTATCCAGTATTTTGGTCACTCCAGTGCCAATACATTTGCCTTTAACCTCAATAATCCCGAAGCCTATAATAATGTAGGAAAGTATTATTTTTTCAACGTGAGTGGCTGTAGTGCCGGTAATAATTATACCTACGATCCAACACGTCTTACAGGCAACACCTCCCTTTCAGAAAAATTTGTATTGGCAGATCAGCGGGGAAGTATCGGGTTTTTAGCCAGTACACATTATGGTATTCCGCCTTTTTTAAATTTTTACAATACCAAGTTATTTGAAGCTTTTTCCCGTACCCTCTATGGGGGCACTATTGGCAATCAGATGAAGTTTGTAAATCAAAGTTTGGGTGGAAACCCACAGGCTCTGGACTATTATACACGGATACATCTGGAAGAAATGAATTTAAACGGAGATCCCGCTATAAAAATCAATAGCTTCCCGTTACCGGATTATGCAATTGAAGACCAACTGATAAAAATTTCGCCTTCCATCGTTACGGTAGCAGACAATAGCTTTAACGTAAAAGTTACCATTCTCAATCTTGGTAAAGTATCCAACGATTCTATCCGTATTACAGTAAAAAGACGGCTTCCAAATGATTCGTTACAGGTAGTTTACAATAAGCTTGTTCCAGGTATAAAGGCAGCAGATTCTTTGGACCTTACTATTCCTATAAACGGGGCTACTGATAAGGGATTGAATAAATTAATTATTACTTTAGACGCTGATAATAAAGTAACTGAATCGTCTGAAATCAACAACGTATTTACCAAAGATTTCTTCATTTTTGAAGATGAAATTCGGCCGGTTTATCCTTATAACTTCTCTATCATAAATCAACAAAATATAAAGTTTGTTGCTACTACCGCCAATCCTTTAAGTGGTATGCGGCAATATGTTCTTGAGGTGGATACAACTGAGTTATTTAATTCGGCCTTTAAAAAACAATACAACCAATCCGGTATTGGTGGCGCAATAGAGTTTGCTCCTGCTAACATTACGTTCATGGATAGCACTGTTTATTATTGGAGAACATCCATGCTGCCGTTAAACAACGGACAGGCGAGTCAGCAGATTTGGAATAGTTACTCTTTTGTTTACCTTCCAGGCAGCACTGGCGGATTTAACCAGTCGCATTATTATCAACACCAAAAAAGTACTTACAGCAGCACAGTTTATTTGGGAACGGACAGGAAATTGCAATTTAGGGATGTTCCCAGAAATTTAATTATAAAAACAGGTCTTTTTCCTTCCACATTGTATGACAGGATCAACGTGAAAATTGATTTTGACCAGTTGGAGTATTATGGCTGTAAATATGGGTCATTGCAATTTATGGTGTATGACAGCTTAACTCTCAGGCCATGGAAAAATTTTAATAAGGCTGGGGCCGGGCGTTATGGCAGCTGGCCTGTATGTGATGTTTATCCGGATGGCTCAAGGTATTTCTTTGAGTTTCCTTATAATGACCCTATTTACAGAAAGAGGGCAATGGATTTCATAGATAGTATTCCCAATGGCATGGTGGTATCTATTACTAACCTGGGCTGGACTTCCAATACTTCCTTTATAAGCGATTGGCAGAACGATACAGTTTCTTTGGGATCAGGAAAATCGCTCTTTCATAAACTTAAATCTAATGGGTTTTCCAGTATCAATAATTTTACCCAAAACCTGCCTTTTGTATATGTTTTTCGTAAGAATATAAATTCAGTATCCCTACATCAAAAGTTTGGACAAAATAGTAGTGAGCAGCTGGAGGAAACAATTGCCCTGGTATCGAAATTCAAAAATGGCACCATCGAGTCTCCTACATTCGGCCCTGCCAAAAAGTGGACTTCATTCCAATGGAATGGTAAATCGTTGGATCAAAGCCCGGGTGATGTGGTACAAATACAGGTGTATGGCATTAAAACAAATGGCACCCAATTTCTGTTGGCTAATTTAAACCCGGCAAAAGATACGTCCCTTGCATTTATTGATGCAGCGCAATTCCCGTTTATTAAGCTGAAAATGACGAATAATGATGAAATCTTTGCGACACCGAATCAATTAAATTTCTGGCGAATCAACGCTGATTATGTACCGGAGGGTGCAGTAGCTCCTAATATTTTGTTTAGCATGAAAGATACCCTTGAGCAGGGCGAAAAAATTGATTTTAAGCTGGCTTTTAAAAACATTAGTCCGGTGGCTTTTGATAGCCTTGCAATTAAGTTTGTTATTACTGACCGAAATAATACGCCCAATGTGATTGCCATTCCTAAAAAGAAAGCACTGGTAGCAGGCGATACTTTAATTGTTAGTTATAGCATCGATACAAGGGCTTATCCCGGAAGCAACACATTGTATTTGATGGTAAATCCGGATAACAACCAGCCGGAGCAATACCTTTTCAACAACTTCCTTTATAAAAATTTCTATGTAAAGGAAGATAACTACAATCCATTGCTGGATGTAACTTTTGATGGGGTGCATATTTTAAACCGTGATATTGTAGCTTCCAAACCAAGAGTATTGGTTAAGCTGAAAGATGAGAGTCGTTTCCTTTTATTAAGTGACACAGCTACATTAAAAGTTCAGGTCCATTTCCCTGGAGATGCCAGTGATGTTTACCGCAATTTTTATTTTGGAGACAACATGCGTTTTATTCCTGCCACAACAGGTTCAGATAATACGGCATCCATTGAGTTTTCGCCGTTCTTTATGGAAGATGGTGAATATGAATTAAAAATATCGGGTAAAGACCTGGTTGGAAATAAGGCAGGAAATATTGAATACAAGGTAACATTCAACGTGATTAACACTCCGATGATCAGTAATATGTTGAATTACCCCAATCCGTTCACAACATCTACAGCCTTTGTATTTACCTTAACCGGTAGTGAAGTGCCACAGAATATGCGCATACAAATATTGACCATTACTGGTAAAATTGTAAGAGAGATTACCAAAGCAGAGTTAGGGGATATTCATATTGGTAGAAACATTACAGAGTTTAAATGGGATGGAACAGATATGTACGGTCAAAAGCTGGCCAATGGTGTTTATCTCTATAGAGTATTAACCAATCTCAATGGGAAGTCATTGGACAAGTACAAGTCTGATGGCGAAAAAACCGATCAGTTCTTCAACAAGGGATATGGTAAAATGTATTTGATGAGATAATGCAGGCATTATAAAGGATGATAAATGGTTTCTTAAAGAAAATTACTTTTATTTCTTAAAAAGTTTAAAATAAAATCCCCCGAATTCTTTCGGGGGATTTTTGTGTGTAAATTTTTTTTATAATATTTTATTAAACTTGTATTGTGTTTCGGGTCACGAGGTAAAAGGTCTAATATTTTGATAGTGAATTCAAGATAAAGGAGCCAACCTGGGCCAACGTTGAATCCTTTTTCTTTTGCCTGATTTAAACGGATTAGCAAGGTACTTTTTCTGTTTGTTGCAGATTTTACCCTGAGTAAATAGCGGGAAGTTTATTAGATTTATTTTTACAGCTGCTTTTCAACCAACCTAATATTCATTCTCGGTTTTAGTTTTAGGCTTTTCAACTTTTGGTGGTATTACTTTACTTTTATCACCAGGTTTAGCTGCGGGAAGCAATGGTACCCCTTTTTTTTCATCAGGTTTAATTCCTGCTGGAGCAACACTTTTTTTATCCTCGGGCTTACTGTTTAATGGATTGTTTTGAACTTTCACCTTGCTGTTTGTATCAGGTTTTGCAGTACTTAATTCGCTCTCAATGGGCACTTCAGGCGTTCCCATGTCTGTTAAGGGAGCATCTGTAAAATCATTGGCATCGCCGCTTCCCTTGTCGGTATTGTCATCGCCCTGATTTACAATATTCTCAAAACGCTGATCTGCATAAATGGGGTTATTGCTCATTTCCGCAGGCGCCTGAAAATTCATCATTTGTCCGTAGGGAAGTGTTTTATCTGCGTATACTTTTTTCATAAATATCCCCCATTTAGGTAAAGCCATTTCATTACCACCACTGGTGCCAGCATAAATTCTTATAAACGGATCATCACACCCAACCCAGGTACCCGCCAACAATTCGGGTGTGTATCCCATAAACCAGCCATCGGTATTGTCGTCTGTAGTTCCTGTTTTACCTGCTTTTTGAGCAGGAATATCATAATTGTTCAACGACCGTCCGGTACCAATTTCTACCACTCCCTGCATCAACTTCACCATCGTGTATGCATCCTGTTCACTTAGCAATTGTTTGCTGTTAACCTGGGTAAAATCCTCCAGTAAATTACCGTTCTTATCTTCGATCCTGCTAATGAAAACAGGTTCCGTATTATAACCTTTGTTTGGAAACATAGTGTACGATTGCAACATTTGTAACAGTGGAATTTCAGCAGCACCCAATGCCAAAGAGGTGTATGGAGGCAGTTTGGCGGCGATGCCTGCGTTCTTCGCAAATTCGATTACCCGGCTTACGCCCAGCATGTTTGTCATTCTTACAGAAGCGGTGTTTTTTGAATAGGCCAGGCAATTGGCTAATGTGCCGCCGCCGCCCTGGAAGGTCTTCATTTCTTTTCCGTATTGAACGGCGCCACCCTCTATAATGGTAGAAGGTGTGTAGCCTGCATCCTGCACAGCCAGTGCATAAATTAGTGGCTTAATGGTAGAACCTACCTGCCTGCTGGCGGTTACGTGATCGTATTTAAACCATTTAAAATCGATGCCTCCCACCCAGCATTTCACTTCCCCTGTTTTGGGATCCATTGCCACAAAAGAAGTCTGCATCAACTGTTTGTGGTATTTGATAGAATCCCTTGGAGTCATAATTGTATCTAATTCCCGCTTGGCATTCCATGCAAACACTTTCATTTTTACGGGCACTAAAAATGATTTCCGGATGTCTTCAGGTTTTACCTCATCTTCTGCCATTGCTTTCCATCGTTCGCTGTTTTTCATGGCATTGGTAATGATATTTTCCCTCGTCTTCCACATCCGGTCGCCATTGTTTTTTAACAAGCCATTCAATTTCTTTTGAATAACCGGCATGTGCTGCACAACAGACTCTTCCGCATATTGCTGCATCTTAGAGTCAATCGTTGTATATATTTTTAAACCCGCTCTGTACAAATCATAATTTTCGCCTGTTTTAGGATTGGTATTTGCTTTACACCAGATCTTCATTTTTTCTGCAAGTGCTGTCCGGAAATAAGGGGCAATACCTACATTGTCATCCGCCTTTTTAAAATTAGTAATCAGCGGCTTCGCTTTTAATTTAGCAGCCTTTGGCTCAGTTAAATATTGCTGCTTGCAATCCACCATTCTTTCAATTACCGTGTTCCGCCTGTTGATAGCTGCAACAGGATGACGGATTGGGTCGTAGTTAAATCCCTTAAGCATACCTACTAAAACCGCTGCTTCTTCGATATTTAATTCCGCAGGTTCTTTCTGAAAATAAGTTTTCGATGCATTCCTAATGCCGTAATTATTACCCCAGGGAGCCCGGTTAAGGTAAAGCGTAATGATTTCCTCCTTTGTAAAGTTGCGTTCCAGTTTCACCGCAATGATCCACTCTTTTATTTTTTCAATCCCTCTTTTTACCACGTTGCCTTTACCCTGGCCTAGCATCATTTTGGCCAATTGCTGGGTAATTGGGCTACCACCACCTGCCGTTCCCAGCTTTATAACAGCCCTTGCTACCGCTCTTGCATCAATGCCTGAATGGTCATAAAAGTTCTGGTCTTCCGTTGCAATTAATGCATGGATGATATTGGGAGAGATCTGGTTGTATTTTATTTCGCTCCGGTTTTCTGCGTAGTATTTCCCCATCAGTTTTCCATCGCTGGTGTAAACTTCACTGGCCAAATCTGCTTCCGGATTTTCAAGATCTTCCAGTGAAGGCATTTTTCCAAAAGCACCAAAATTAGCCAGCGCAAAAATCAGCAGGACAAATAACAATCCTCCAAAAAATATCCTCCATAAATTTCTAACAGATGATTTCATCGTCTTGTTCTCTTTTTTATTTTTCATGCCGCCGGGGTTGGTTGTGGTTCCTTATTGAATTTATTTATTGTTGGCTTGTTGATCCGTTCGCTACCTGATAATTCTATTGATAGATTATTGTTCGTTCTGCATTCCTCTCTTTTTATATCCATCTGCTTCATTTATTATTAATGGATGTTGAAATTTATTGTCAATTATTAAAGCACAATCATCGATCCGGTAATCAGAAATAAACCGATTTATGTCATCTCATCATTTCAACAATTAAATCCTTCAGATAATAAATTCATCAGTTCAACGATCGGACCATTCCACAATGCATTCACCCAATCAGGCTTTCCTCTAGAACGTACCAGGGAAAACCTTATTTAGTAAACTGATATAGCCCACAAGATCTTTATTTGTTTTTAATAATTGTAGATTTTCCTCGCTGATCAGGTAAAATGAATATTTGTTTGCAGGTAACCAGGATACTTCATCAGGAGCTGCTCTTTTTACTTTTAATAAAAAACTATAAGCTGTGGCGGCATCTGTAAAGGAAGCGAATATTAATAAACTCTTGTCTTTATCAAGCGCATCCCGGCTAAGGGTGATTGGCTGTCCCCTAAAGCTTTCGCCAAGGTAACGGGTAAATGCATTTTTTGACTCATTTACATAAGTGCCATCCACTTTGTCTAATACCATGATCACATTGTGAGGAGCTGTTGTATTTAATGTAAACGGCCCATTTGAAAAAACAGTCGGGGCTTTTACCACGCTGTCTTTTGCTCTAGGTACAATTACCTGCGGAGCAATTATTTTGACGGTGTCTTTTATCAGCACTGGTTTTTCAACTATTTTTACAATATCTTTTATTACCAGGGGTTGCACGGCAATTTTCGTCGTATCCTTCAATAATGGTAACACTGGTTTTAGTTCCCTTTTTACAGTATCGATAAAACGTTCCGGCGTTTTAATCAGGTTCGAATCATTTCGAATCATTCTTTTCCTTTCTACCTCTATCTCTATCACTTCATCCTCCTTCAACCTGGTGATTTCCAATTTGTTCAGGTACTCTTCTATTTCTGCTCTTCTGCTTAAAACTTCTGCCATACGGGAAGCTTTGGGTGCAAGCTTTGCATCCGGATATAAACTTACTATGTTATTAAGAACGCCTATCGCAACGCTGTCTTCCCGTTGTTTAATATGGTAAACCGCTTCAATATATAAAAGTTGTGGGCTCCAGTAATTATTGCCGTACACACTATCTGCTTTTTTCTTTTCGGCGAATGCCTGTTCAAAATCTCCCTCGATAAACAAGTTATATATTGCTTCATATCGTTTGGTTCCGGCTGCATTTTGCGCCGAAGGATTTGCAGCCGAGGGATTATTTAAAATCGTTTCAGAACGGCTGCCTGCAAAGTTTTTATTGATTAAATTTTTATACTGCGCCGCTTTATTTGCATTTCCCAATTTGGTATAACAAAAATATAATCCAAGGTATATTTCGCCATTGTACAAAGAATCGGGGTATCGCAATAAAGATTGATCGTAGGTAACGATGGCCTGCTGATAATCTTCCAGCTCTTTTTGGTAAAGTTTGGCCAGTTCAAATAAATTCACCGAAACCAGGGAATTACTGCCAATTAACTTTTCAGGGGTCAATGGCAGATTGGCCATTAGTCCTTCGTAGCTGATATCGTCTGGTTGTTGAATATCGGAATTGTTTCGGCCCGATTTTCCTGTAACAGCATTCTTTTCGGTTCCTTTGTTAACCAACCCTGGATCAGCGGTTTTATCAAGGTCATCTGGTCCAGTATCTGCACCAATTCCTGGATTGATTAAATTGTCTTTATTTACTTCTACATTGCTTTTCCGGGCCCAGTTATCTACGTTTTTACGTGCTCCCCATTTCCTTTTAAACTCAGTGAACCCTTTTGATTTGATGGAAGTATTGTAGAAATACCATTCGCCTTTGTTGCCCGATGAAAACAGGTCTACTGGTGCATCTTTTTTGGTATCCAATGGATTGTCAAAACCCATCATAGCACCTCCCGCATTGGTATCGTCCTCTTTTAATCCCTTTTCCTTGCGTAACTTTTTAACTAACCTTTTTACAAAAGTTTCTCTTGCTGCCGGCGTCATCGCTGCAATGGACTGCAAA
>JBBQQP010000019.1:0-21473 GCA_038215675.1 Chitinophagales bacterium
ACAATCGTGGACTTTTGATCAGCAGCGTTACCTCCATTGCTGTAAATATTACCGCGGCAGAATTTTTTGTAGATACTGACCCTGGCGCAGGCAATGGAACGCCAATTGCCGTTCCGGCAGGCAGCACTGCTACATTTGCAGCAGTCGTACCTACTGCGTCGTTGGCCAGGGGTTTTCATTTTATTGCCATTCGCACAAGAGATATTAGTGGAAAGTGGAGTTTGTTTGAAAACAGGGGATTTTACATAAGCAACACTTCTACCAACGTTGGAAATATTACTGCTGCGGAGTTTTTTGTAGATACCGATCCCGGCGCAGGCAATGGAATGCCAATTACCGTTCCGGCAGGCAGCACTACAGCATTTGTAGCTATGGTACCTTCCACATTGCTAACCAATGGTTTTCATTTTGTTGCCATTCGCACAAAAGATGCCAGTGGCAACTGGGGTTTGTTTGAAAACCGTGGTTTTTTTATAAGTACGGTCACAAATAATATGGCAAACATTACAACAGGCGAATATTTCTTTGATACAGATCCGGGTATTGGAAATGGGTTACCCTTCAACTTTACAACACCGGGCTCAACCGTCACCCAGGCACTGGCTTTAAACATACCTGCCGGATTAAGTATTGGAAATCATTTGCTCGTTCTTCGTGTTAAAGACGCCAATAACATCTGGAGTTTATTTGATACTGCCAGAACATTAAATGTATCGGGCTCAGTGGTGCCTTTAAATTTATTAAGTTTTACTGGTAAAAAATTAAGTGATAAAACACAATTGGATTGGGTGACTAACAATGAAATTAACACAGCCCATTTTGAAATAGAAAGAAGTAAAAATGGTATTGAGTTTACAAAAATAGGAGTCATAAAATCCACTAACGCTGTCCGTACGAATTTGTATATGTTTAATGATTTGAAACCAATAGATGGTGTAAATTTTTACCGACTTAAACAAGTTGACTTAGATGGTAAATTTACTTACAGTAATATAATAAAAATTTTGTTTGAAGGATTTGGTAAAGCTCTCAGTATTTATCCGAATCCTGCGCAAAATTATGTTTTACTTAATTTTTCGGATAAACAAAAAAATGTCTTTGTAACTGTTTTTGATGCACAAGGCAGGCAAGTGATTCAGACTACGATGGCCAACCAAAGTCCATTGAAACTTAACATTAATCATTTGCCTGGTGGTAGATATTTTATCCAGATAAGTGATGGCCTGGTGAATGAAAATGGAAGTTTTATAAAGAAATAAATACCAGGGAATTGGATTTAATGACGGAAGCTATTTCAAATTAATTTTTGAAATAGCTTTTTTTTCGAAAAACCTTTTTTTGAAATATTTTTATTTTCACCAGCCAGCATCAAGAAACCAATCGTAAATTATTGCTCCTGCAAAAAGCAAATGACTGCCATTACTATCACTGATTTTTATCAGAAATTTCGAGCCTTAGCTTGAGGCCAACGCAAAAAAATCGAGGTTCCGTTTCGATGAGTTAGCCCCATCCGCTAAAGGTTAGTTAACCCCAATCCCGTTAGGGAGCGTTCTGTAAATCGTTCGCTTTTTTTGGTAATTTCTATGATTAAATGGCTTTGTCAACTTATTAAATCAGTAAGCACCTCATTCTAAACACTGGCTCAGAAAAGCGTCCTGATATTTCGGACGCCGTTATTCTGTTTTCCTGCCAATAGCTGTAATAAGTACATTTATCCAGAAGTTTTTCTAACCAGATTTCTTGATGTTTATTTGGATAACGTTCAGGATCGATTTGCTGTTGAAGAGTGCGATTGCCATCGCAGCCCAATCCTTCCAGCCAAAAGATAACGATGCTGCCCGGGAAATGAACCCGACAGTTTTTGAGAATGGTACCGCCAGTTTACAGGTAAACTTCAATAACCGCCAAAGCGTTTCTTTTGATGGCACGGTGAAAAAAGGTATAGTTAAATGAAAAGGCAATTTATTTTTTAGTCCTGCGGGAGTATTACCAAAGGGGATTGGATGACCTGATCTTTTGTTATTGCTGAATCGGTTTTTTTTATGCGAAAAACAATGGCTGGTATTTCCCAGCCACTTTATAATTTATGATTCAATGCAATCGCTACAGCTTAACCAGCTTTATCACAATGCGTTCATCACCTTGAACCAGTTCTGCCACGTAGATACCTTTGCTGTAAAACTGACCTATTTGGAAAATGCCATTGGCATTAAAATCGGATCTCGTTTCAACCAATCTTCCCAATTGGTTGTATACCTGAAGTGTAAGTTTTTTACTGCTATTGCTGCTGGTTTGTAGTCTAAAATAATTGCGGGAAGGGTTTGGAAATACTTTCACCTTCAATTTGTATTTATCGTCATCATCACAATCCTTAGTGTCGCATTTTTTTCGGGGCACCGCCACCGTAATGGTAGCTGAATCTGCGTTGCCGGCAGCATCTTTTGTAACAATGAGGATAGTGTAGATGCGGCCATCACCTTTTGAGGAGCGCTCTGCCCGCAACTGAATATGATGCTCATCGGTAATGATCCAGTCGTTTGCGGCATCCTCTTTATCAATTTTGCTTTCAGGTTCGTTGCTGGAAATGAAAATTGCAGTGGTATTTTGGTCGCAATTATCAGTTACCTGGTAAGTGATTTTTACATCTCTCATTTTATGGTTGGCTGGCCATAAACTTTTTTGGCTAACTGTTAGGTTTGAAATAACCGGTGCTTCATTGTCAACTACCGTAACCCGGAAACTATCGGTTTTTAAAGGGTTGCTGATCACGGTATAGGTCACCACACTAATGCCTTTGTTAAACAACCGTCCGCTTACGGTTCCGGTTCCTGCACCCGTAGTTGCGCCCGAAATTTTGTAAGCAATGTTGGCGATATTATCTACACCGTTTATTTTGGCTGTTACACCATTTACAACAGCAGAACATATGCCGGTGCCCGTATTAACAGTGGTATCTGCCGGGCAGGTGAGCAGGATGGAGTTGTCTTCCAACAGGTACATAGCAGTGATTACGGAACGCTCCTGTGTGCCCGAAACTGCCAGTCCCGAAACTGCCAGTCTATTTCCAAATACCGCCATTTTTTCTAACGAGAAAGAATAGTTATTGTTGCCTGTAACCTGTTTACCATCACCGTCAAAATTGTTATCCGGTGATCCGTCGTTTCTAAAACGGGCCAGGGCGAAATCTATTTTCCCGGTAAAGGCATTGTACTTATCGCCGCCGATATACAGTGTGTCGCCCCTGCAGATAATGGATCGGGGTGTTACCGGTGTTGGCTGTCCAAAATCAAGTGTTTGCATACCGGTTCCGTTAAAACCAATATCAAATGAACCATTGTAATTAAAGCGGCCAACTGCAAAACCATAATTGCCGGTTATAGGATTTAAATGATAAGACGAAACCACTATTTTATCGCTTTGCGCTGTTACAATGGACGGCCCGTTGAAGAAGGAATTACCCAGAGTAGATCTTCCTTCAGTTCCAAAACTCAAATCGGGTGATCCATCAGAAAGGTACCGCTTCAGTGAAAAATAATTACCACTGCCGGTAAAGTCGGGCAAGGTAGATGCCAGTAAAACTTTGTCGTCCTGAAATGCAACTGAATAGTTATAATAATTGGGATTAAATCGCTGTAGGTTGTCAATTAAGTTGTCTGAAAATACAGTGCCCGTGTTGGTGCCATTCATATCAAAAATGTCTACATGATAAAAGGCAAAGCCGCCAACCAACGATACGCTGTAACCCTGAACTGCTATCAGGTTGTTGCTGATGGTTACTGACTGTGTAAACTCATAGCTAAACATGGTAAAGGTTTTTTTAATCAAGCCGGTATTGTTAAATGAAGGGTCTGGCTGTCCATTGGCAGTAAAGCGGGCCACCAACTGGTCGTCGTGTATATCTCCATAATAAGAGCCTTGAGTAGAACCGGCGACAATAATTCTGCCATCGTTCTGTAACGCCGCATCGGTAAATCGCATCGGTAATTTGGGGGAAAAGCCAGCCGTACCATAGCTGGTTTCAAGATTGCCATCCGACCCATATTTTGCAATTGTAATGGCCCCAAAGCCATACAACGACGTAGCATAAATAACATATTGATTGTTGTTTGGAGCCGGTAGCACCTTCAACACACCAGATGTTAAGTTTGGATCATTTTTGTAGAAGCGAATACCCTGTATGCCAAATGCGTTGTCAAGGCTGCCAACTTGTGCTTTTAAAGCAAAAAGCGGGGCAAGGGAAAAAAGGAGGAGTAAAGTTTTTTTCATGTACGTTAGTTTTCTAAAAAAAATAAGGTTGCCGCTATTCAATCATGGTCAGACAATTGAAAGGCTAATCAATAAAATAGGTTGAGGATATAGTGTAAAAGCAATTGATGGATTAACTGCTTTACTGGATAGGGTACCTGCAGAACAGGTAGGATTGAAGCACTTTTTTATGCATGGTGCATTCAAAGGCTTTATTACTTTGAAATATTGTTATTGAGAAAGAATTCTTTTAGACGTAGCATGCTGTAAAAAGCTTTGGGAGTAACCTGTTTTCAATGCTGAGTTTTGGTAAACCTGCGAATAGAAAAAATAGTGAAAACTTTCTAAAGAAATTGAAAGATTCTGGTCACGATGGCAAAACGGCGGTAGCGAACTAAAAACTCAATCATAACAATACTGTCAAAGAGCAAGTAAAATATGAATAGACAAGGGTCTTTAGGAGAAAACTATTGGTTAATTGTTTACGTATTTTTTCTCCATCCTTTTAATTGATCAAATAACGTAATTTTTAGGTCCTGTACCAATTTTAATCCTAATTACTTATCCACCATTAAACAGCGCATTTTTATTTTGAATGTTAAACCTCTTAAACTTGGAAAGCAGCGCTTAATAAGAGAGGCATCAAAATGCAATATTCCGTAAAATAAAGCACCAGACTGGTTTTTAAAGCACTGCTCATGAAAAAAATTGTCTGATAATGAATCAAGGAAAGACATTAGGTGAATTTTAATTACAGGGATGCTCATATTTATTAAAACTATTATTCCATTTTTCAATAGGATTTTTTGGAATGCTATTTGCCTACGGTACCCTGAAACCATTTTTTACTAAAAATTCAATTTATGAAACCGTACTCAAAAAAAACAATCCAATTATTTTCAGTATTCGCATTTTCTGCATTGGTTATTTTCTCCTGTCAAAAAAGCAACAATAATAATGCTGACCAGCCAAGGCTGGAATTAAGGTTGACCGATAATCCGCCGGTAGGCGTGAAGGAAGTATGGGTCGATATTAAACAGGTAGAAATTAAGATGGGTGATAATAGCGACCCGATAATACTTAGCGGTGTTAAAGCCGGTATGTATAACCTGCTGGAATTTACAGGTGGTAAAGATACCTTACTGGCTGATGCATTGATTCCAGCTGGTAAAATTAGCCAGATCAGGCTGATACTAGGCGACAACAATTATATCATCACACCGGCTGGTAATAAGGTTATTTTAAAAACGCCCAGTGCCCAGCAGTCCGGTTTAAAAGTACAGTTGCACCAGGAAGTATCTGGTGGTATGCTTTACCGTTTGATACTTGATTTTGATGTAGCCCGTTCTATCGTACAGGCAGGTTCCAGCGACAATCTGATCCTAAAACCTGTATTAAGGTTGCTTTCATTTGTTCCATCCGGTGGTAATTTAACCGGTGTAGTTTCACCTGGTTCCGTTCTTACGTCGGTGATCGCAGTTCAGGGTGTGGATACCATTACATCCGCATTTACCAATATATCAACCGGTATTTATTTTCTGAAAGATATTCCTGCCGGCAATTATGCCCTCACATTTGTTCCGGTAAATACGGAGTATAAAGTAACTTATAAAAATGCGACTGTAGTTTTGGGGAAATCCACGATCGTGGATACTGTAATCCTGCAAAAATAAATACCCGGATTACCTGCTCAAACACAACACAAAAAATAGCTGTCTCCTTTTTAACGGAGATAGCTATTTTATTTTTAGCCATCATTTAGGTGTAATGTATTGATGGAGTATTGCCTTACTTTCCTGAGTCAATTTTTTAATTTTATCTAGCGGTTTTTAAACAGATGGAATGTTAGTTTTGCTTGCGGGTTTGAGCAATGCTACTCCCGTAAAAGCATTTTTATTTAACCGGCATGCATTAAATTATTTCCTTTATATCATAATTAAAACAACAATGACAATAACAATATTTAAAGAAAGTATGGCAGGTACCGAACCACCACCGAATGTATCTATTTATTTACAAGCATTATGGTATGATGCAAACGACGATTGGGAAAGGGCACACAAATTAATACAGGATTTGCCGGACAAAAATGCGGCTTGGATTCATGCCTATTTGCATCGCCGGGAAGGCGATCTCTTCAATGCAGATTACTGGTATCGTCGTGCAGGCAAAAGCAGGCCGGATGTTTCATTGGCAGAGGAATGGGAGGGAATGGTATCAGCGTTGTTATAAACCTTCTTATAGCGTACCAACACTTGAAAATACCGCAGCCTCATCACCATCTTTTTTATAATTGCCAATCCGGTCTGTTGCGATATTTGCTGCTTAATAGTTTAGGTCTAAATCCGGGTAGATTGGTGTTTTCAAAATTTCCCTAACCAATAAACTGCGCCAATTTTTCTTAATTGTAAAATTTCCTATAAAGACTTGTAAACTCCGGCGATAATGTTAGCTTCACCCCAACAAAATATTACCTTTGTTTTTTAACAAAAAGCTTTGTAATGAACCGACATTTCTGCATAATTGCACTGGTATTTTTCGCCCAATGCATATCTGTAGCACAATCCAATAAAGACACCATTTGTATTTTGCAATTGAACGATGTATATGAAATTGGTGCGCTAAACCAGGGCAAAGAAGGTGGCATGGCAAAAGTGGCAACATTGGTAAAACAACAGGAAGCCCGGTATCAAACCTTTGTAGTGTTGGCGGGGGATTTTTTAAGTCCTTCTGTAGTTGGTACTACAAAAATTGATGGACAGCGGGTGTATGGCCGGCACATGGTAGATATGATGAATCAAGTAGGGGTCGACCTGGTTGTATTTGGTAATCACGAATTTGATATACCCGAAAAGGATCTGCAGAATCGCATCAACGAATCGCAATTTGCATGGCTTAGCAGCGATGTGTTGCATAAAAATAGTAATGGAACAGTAACACCTTTTTATAGAACCCGGCCGGACTCAATCGCAATACCGGTCAGCTTTCTGCTCACTTCCACGAACAAGCAATTTGCCATCGGAATGGTGAATGCAACCATACAGTCCAATCAACAACCATGGGTAGTTTATCAGAATCAGTTAGAGTCGGTAAAGAAGGCCTGTCATCAGGTGAAAAAGCATTCTGATATTGTAGTAGGACTAACGCATTTATCATTGGAGGAGGATAAAAAACTTGCAAGAAAGATGAAGCATATCCGGCTGATCATGGGTGGTCATGAGCACCAGCACAATTATATACCCATCCGAAAAGGCGCCATAGCAAAGGCGGATGCCAATGCCAAAACGATATACCGTCATTTGTTATTTAGAGATGGGCGACGGGGTAAAATAAAAATCATATCCAACCTGGTATATGTAGATTCAGCAGTAGTGCCCGATCCGGAAATTGCAGCTGCTGTAAAAGTATGGGAAGACAAAGCATATGCAGCTTTCAGGGCGATTGGACTGGAACCCAAAGCAGTGGTATATCACACCAAAGAATCACTTGATGGCACAGAAGCAAATATCCGGCATATGCAAACCAACCTTGGTATCCTGATCGCACAGTCAATGCGGGCAGTATCACCGAAAGCCGATGCGGCAATCTTTAACAGTGGGTCTATTCGCATAGATGATCAAATTGCCGGTGTTATGACACAACTGGATGTGATACGCACATTGCCATTTGGCGGAAAGCTATGTGAGGTAGAATTAACGGGCACACTATTGAATCAAATGCTTATTACAAGTGATCGAATAAAGGGCCTGGGTGGTTATTTGCAATTGAGTCCAAATATTACTTATAACCGAAATAACTGGGAGTTAAACGGCATCGAAATAGTGCCATCAAAAATCTACCGGATCATAACGCCGGAATTTCTTTTCTCCGGTGCAGAAAAGGGACTTGAATTTTTAAAAGAAGGTAACCCCGAAATACGGGTGATCCATCGCTTCAGCGACCCGGGAGATTTGCGGACAGATATACGGCTGGCAGTAGTAAAGTATTTGTCAGATATCGATGGGAAATAGGTAGAAAGAAAACAACACCCCATCCCCTTAAGGGGAATTATAGAAAGAGCTTTTAGGAAAGGAAAGTGTGTTGCGTGGAAATAGGAGGACTATTCGCTTTTTGCTCTTTCCCGAAATTTTCAGGATGTTCCAAAAATGGAGCGTTCGCCCCTGCCCCGCTAGCCAGCAAGGAGTTCTACATACCGTTCACGAAAAAGGAATATTTGTTAGGTTTTATCTGAGACAGATATCCGGCGGTTCAATTATTTGGAAAAGATTGTATTCAAGCTCTAAAAGAGCAGCATAACAAAGCATAGGGCAACGCCCTATGTAAAATGCAATATTAATACGAAACAGCAAGCCCTCTAAGAGCGTAATAAATATCGGGTTCCCGAGTCCAGGTTCGATTCCTGAAATCATGGGGATTTTCCAAAAGTTCATTTCGCCCCTGCCCCGCTTTCTAGCGGGAGGTCTGCAACGAGTTCGATTGGGCCCCTCTTCTTCCTGAAATGATCGCGATTTTCCAAAGGGAGAGTTATAAAAAGAACTTTTTAGAAAAGGAAAGGGTGTTGTTTAGAAATAGGATTATAATTTTCTATTTGTTCCCGGACCCTTCCCGAAATGATCGAAATGTTCCCGAAGGGGAGTTCTACATACCTCCTTTAAAAAATGAGTTAATATTATTTAGAAATAGGATTATACGACCAGATTCCAACATTTGCCCAGTTGAAATAAAAATAGATTGGCAGCCATTTAAAAGCTGCATCTATCCGTAAAAAGCCATCTTTTAATAGATGGCTTTCATGATTTTATTTTATTGATGGATTATTGAGGTACAGCATGGCTTAGTTCCAAACCGACCGAAGTACGGGGCTTAAAACCCGTCCATGGTTTATCATTAGATTGCGCCGGTATAGACAAGTACTTATTATATTCCTGTTGCTTCAAGTGGAAACCGATAAATGCCGTAACAAAATGCTGGTTGATATTATTGATGCGTCGTTCATTCCAGGCAGGTTCTGCATAATGATAATATTCATTGAATGCCACACCCGGTTTTAAGGTTTCTGCCGGTGGTGGATTCGGTGCAATATTGTGTCGGGCATTTTGGTAGGTTAGCATATAACGGTTGGCATTAGTGCTCCCTTTATAAATGGCCTTGATGCCGTCTTCATAACCCGATATATCATCAAGACTGCCTGCTATAAAAAAGGTGGGTGTTTTCAATCCTTTTAAACCAGCGGAATCCCAAACGCCAAATTTCATTCCCCATGGTGCAAAGGCTACCACCGCTTTTATTCTTGGATCTTGCGATCGGTTAAATTCGGCATCCCCGGTAGAGCGTACGTGAATGGCCTTGCTGCCACCAGTCATTTGGGCAAACACGGTATCCAGCTTTTTACTATAGCCTGCACCGGCTGCGTTCAACACGCCATATCCACCCATTGAATACCCGATTAGTCCGGTATTATTGGCATCTGCCAGGCCTGCTAAAAAACTAGTTGATGATGGCTTACCCAGCTCAGCCATTTGGTTGAGTACAAACAAAATATCCTGCGGGCGGTTCAATAGGGTGCTTTGAAACGCAGCCCTGTCTCCGTAAGTAGATTCTGTATGGTCAATCGCAACAACTACATAACCCTTAGATGCCAGATTTTCTGTAAGATAGGTTAACAAAAACCTGTTGCCCGGGTAGCCATGCGAAACAATAATTAAAGGAAATTTACCGGTGGAAAGATCCGGTGACGCATTGCGCATAGCCCTGCCTGTTAAGTTATAGGGAATCAAGGGTCTTGCCGTATCACCGGATAATCCAAGTGTAGACTGATAAGTCACAAATTCCGTTTGTTTTTTCCCTGCAACTGCTGGGTACCAAATTTCCACTTTTAGCGGCCGGTCATACAAGGGGGCGATGCCGTTTTTTGATTTCAGGATATCAACCTGTTGGAGATGAAGCAAATCCAGGGTTTGTACACCCACTTTAAAACGGCCTCTCGCCGCCAGTTCAGGTGCATCTGGTAGTGCATCACCATTGATAAACGAAGGGATGTTTTGCTGTGCGAAGCAAATGGATTCAGAAAAAATAACCGCAACAACAAGTGCCAGTTTTTTTGGGGAAAGTAAATTCATAATAGCTGATCGTTCATTTAAATTTTTACAAAGTGTAAGCTTTTAGAAGGAAAGTTTAAATGTAGCAAAAATTTATTCCCCGGTATATATCTTAAGCGGAATAATTGAATATAAAATGACAGCAGTTTAAAATAATCCGAAAAGACCATTGTAGTTGGGTAGGTAGAATAAGGCAGTCTGAAAAAATAGCTGGACAGTGAAATTTTCATTATTTCTAAATAACAACAGAACAGTTTAAGCAATGTCATGTTGTTGTAACATTTATCAGACCTCTGTCTGTTTTTTGGGTAACTTACTGTGATAAAAGATCTGGACAAACGATCAAAACAGCAAAATTTTTATGAAGATCATTTTCATATTGCTCATGTTTTATATTATGCTTCCGTTAAAGGCGGCAGGGCAAACTGTAGTGTCCATTAAAATAGAAGGCGTCATCAACCCGGTTACGGCCGATTTTATTCAAGAAGCAATCCTAAATGCTCAAAGTAAAAAAGCTAGCTGCCTGCTCATTCATTTAAATACGCCGGGTGGTTTATTGCAATCTACCAGGGAAATTGTAACCGAATTGCTTGAAAGTCCGGTGCCGGTGGTAGTATATGTATCACCCGAAGGTGCACATGCGGGATCTGCTGGTGTTTTCATCACCATGGCAGCGCATGTAGCTGCAATGGCCGAAGCTACCAATATCGGTGCGGCACACCCGGTAAACCTACGAGGCGCTATGGATAGCGTAATGAGCGAAAAAGTTACCAATGATGCAGCGGCTTTTATAAAAAGTATTGCCACTAAAAGAAACCGTAATCTGCAGTGGGCGGAAGATGCCGTGAGAAAGAGCATTTCAATTACGGCAACGGAAGCGATCCTTAAAAATGTAGTGGACCTGATGGCATTTTCTGACAAGGATCTCCTGACTCAGATTGATGGAAGAGAAATCAAACTTAACAGTGGGACTGTAGTATTACACACCAAAGATGCGGTGATTGATAACTATACTATGAGCGCCTTTGATCAATTTTTAAATACAGTGAGCAATCCAAATATTGCTTACCTGATGCTGATGCTTGGTTTCTTCGGTATTTTATTTGAGTTGTTTAATCCGGGTGCGATTTTACCCGGTGTAGTTGGAGTGATTGCATTGGTGCTGGCCTTTTATGCCATGCGTACATTGCCCATAAATTATGCAGGACTTGCACTCGTAATTTTTGGCGTGTTGCTGCTGATACTGGAGTTGTTTATTGTGAGCCATGGCCTGCTGGCTATTGGTGGTATTGTATCATTGTATCTTGGTTCAATGATGTTGATTAAAGTGAGTTCGCCCCTTGAAGTAGCTGCTATTTCAAAACTATTGATCATCGTTACCACAGTACTGATGGGGCTGTTATTTTCATTTGTAATTGGTGCCGGGCTAAAGGCCCAAAAGCGAAAAGCCGTAACCGGACTGGAGGCAATGACCGGCCTTAACGGAATTGCATTGGAAGCACTTGAGCCAAATGGACAGGTTAAGGTGAAAGGAGAAATATGGAATGCATCTGCGGTTGCCGGCCATATCAAAAAAGGAGAGACCGTAAGGGTCAATGCTATTAAGAAGCTTGTTTTGTATGTAGAAAAAGTAACCATTTAAAATTATCATATTATGCCACAAATACCATTTGTAACCCTGATCATCATTTTCTTTATTATTAGCCTGCTGGCAAGTTCCATTAAAATTCTTCGTGAATATGAACGGGGCGTTATCTTCAGATTGGGCAGGTTGATCGGAGGGGATGGGATAAAAGGCCCGGGACTTATTTTACTCATTCCTGTCATTGACAGGATGGTAACCGTGAGTTTGCGTACCGTTGTGCTGGATGTGCCTCCGCAGGATATCATTACCAGCGACAACGTTTCTATAAAAGTGAATGCCGTAGTTTATTTCCGGGTATTGGAACCACAAAAGGCCATCGTGCAGGTGGAGAATTTTTTAGCAGCCACATCCCAAATTTCTCAAACTACTTTGCGCAGTGTGTTGGGTCAATCAGAACTGGATGACCTGCTTTCGCAACGGGATATCATTAACCATAAACTGCAACAGATCATCGATTCGCAAACAGAACCCTGGGGTGTGAAAGTGTCGAATGTAGAAGTAAAGCAAATTGATTTGCCACAGGAAATGCAGCGTGCAATGGCCAAGCAGGCTGAAGCGGAAAGAGAGCGGCGTAGTAAGGTTATCTCTGCTGAAGGTGAGTTCCAGGCTTCGCAGCGATTGGCAGATGCGGCAAAAATACTCGCCTCCGAACCAAGTGCTTTAACCCTGCGCTATCTGCAAACATTGAGAGAAATTGCGACAGAAAATAATTCCACTACCATCTTCCCGGTGCCAATTGATTTGCTAACTCCTTTTTTAAACAAAGGTGCCGCAAGGAAAATAAATATGGACGATGTGCTACGGGGTGATGCATAAAATGAGATCAACGATACCCTCACCGCTCATTTTTTTAATTAAAGTAGCTGATTTTTTTGAACGGGTCTTTTATCTTCAATCTGCCTTTAATTGAAGGACGTTACATATTGCATCCGCCAGAACATGACAATAAAAAAAAGCAGAGCATCCACACGAATGAAAACATATAGCCCGCTCTGCGGGCTATATGTTTTAGTGTCATGAAATTAATCGAAAGTTTGCCGTCGTTGCTTTCATTAAGGATTCATTAACAGCAAACGGTTGCAGCGATTCTTTCTTTATCTCCTGTTGTTCTCTTTTTAAAAGGCGTATTTTTACGGCTCATTTCATTCAGCAGTTTTAGCTTGTTATGATATGCATGGTCGGTTTTATGCCCTACAATTGTTAAGTGTAAAAATGACTGAAATCTAAATACAAAAGTATGATGACAGCAGAACACCAGCGCCTGGCCGTTAATTCAAAAAAGCCGATCCCATTGGAGCAATGGGGACCTTATTTAAGCGAGCGGCAATGGGGAACGGTACGGGAAGATTACGGTCAGTTTGGAGATGCGTGGGGTTACCTGCCTTTTGACCAGTCGCATTACAGGGCCTACCGCTGGGGCGAAGATGGTATAGCAGGGATATCCGATTATTTTCAAAACCTGTGCTTTTCGGTTTGCATGTGGAACGGGAAAGATAAGATTCTAAAAGAGCGTTTATTTGGTCTTGGCAATTACGAAGGCAATCATGGCGAAGATGTAAAGGAATTATATTATTACCAGGATAATATACCCACGCATTATTACATGGAATATTTGTATAAATATCCACAGCAGGCTTTCCCTTACGACGACTTGAAAAATACCAACCGCAGCCGCGGCATGCTGGATCCGGAATATGAAATATTGGATACGGGCGTGTTTGATAAGGATGAATATTTTGATGTAAACATTACCTATGCCAAACAGAACCCACAGGATATCTATATCCGGATAGACATTACCAACCGCAACACCGAAACGGCCCCAATAACGTTATTGCCTACCCTGTTGTTTTATAACCGGTGGGCTTACACACCAGAGGATCCCAAACCGATTATAAAAAGCATTAATAAGACATCTGTAATGGCCAGTCATAAACGGCTGGGGGATTATTATTTCTATTTTCAACAACCAACCGATTGTCTTTTTACCGAAAATGAAACCAATCTCAATAAAGTAAATGGAAGTGTAAATGAAACACCTTTTGTGAAAGATGCGTTTCATGATGCTATTATTGATGGCACCAACAGAAAGAAGCTGAACCATAAAAAAGAGGGGACTAAATTTTCGCCGGTATATGAAATGAAAATAAAAGGTGGGGAAACCAAAACTATTTATTGCCGGCTTACCAACAGGGAAGATGACAAACCTTTTACCACCGGGTTTGAGAAAATTTTTGTGGTTCGAAAACAGGAGGCAGATGATTTTTATAAAGCCATTTTGCCGGATAATATATCTGATGATCTTAAAAATATCCAGCGTAAAGCATTGGCCGGTATGCTTTGGAGTAAACAGTACTATCATTATGATGTGGAGCGCTGGCTGAATACCAGCGATGGCATTACGCCGGTAAATGATGGCAAGCAAAAAGGACGTAACAATGACTGGACGCATTTAAAAAATCAGGATGTAATTGCCATGCCGGATAAATGGGAGTACCCCTGGTATGCTGCATGGGATTTAGCATTTCATTGTATTTCACTTGTAATGGTAGATCCTGAATTCGCAAAGAACCAGTTGCTGCTCATCATGCGGGAATGGTACATGAAACCGGATGGGCAATTGCCGGCTTACGAGTGGAATTTTAGTGATGTAAATCCTCCGGTGCAGGCATGGGCCGCCATGGAAGTATATCGCATTGAAAAGGAAACCTGTGGAGAAGGGGATGTTGTTTTTCTGAAACGAGTGTTTCAAAAACTACTCATAAATTTTACCTGGTGGATCAACCGGAAAGACCGTAATGGCAATAATTTATTTGAAGGCGGGTTTCTTGGTTTGGATAATATTGGCGTATTTAACAGGAGTCATAATTTATCCGACCAAATGCAACTGGAGCAGGCGGATGGCACCAGTTGGATGGGAATGTATGCGCTGAATATGATGGACATGGCACTGGAGATTGCCAAACACGACATCGCCTTTGAAGATACCGCCACCAAATTTTTTGAACATTTTGTATTGATATCCGAAGCGCTCAACAGCAATAACCTTTGGAATGAAGAGGATAAATTTTATTATGATTCCTTAAGAATTGGAAACGCAGATCCTTTGCCAATGCGCATACAAAGTATTGTTGGATTAACCAGTTTGTTTGCAGTTAGTATAATGGATAAGGAAGTATTTCAACGGCTGCCCGATTTTAAGAAACGGGTAGATTGGTTTGAAAACTACAGGGCTAAAAACAACCTTTTTTGGCCCAATGAAGAGCATGGCGACAGTGAAGAAATATTATTATCACTGGTAAAAAAAGACCGGCTGATTCATTTGCTGCAACGTATGCTAAACGAGGCCGAATTTTTATCAGGCGGCGGCATCCGGGCCTTATCGAAGTATCATGAATTAAATCCTTACTCGGTTATAATAGACGGCATTAAATACGAAATCCAGTATGATCCCGGGGATTCTACCAGCAATCTTTTTGGTGGCAACAGCAATTGGCGTGGGCCTGTCTGGATTCCCATCAATTACCTCATCATCCGCTCTATTCGAAAGTATGGAGAGTTTTATGGCGATCACCTGAAGGTTGAATGTCCCGTTGGTTCCGGCATATATTTAAACCTTGTTGAGGTTTCCAAGGTACTAACCGACCGGGTGATAAGTTTGCTGGCTATGGATGAAAATGGAGAACGTAAATTAAACGGCAATCAAAACTGGTTTTATAAAAAGCCGGGTAATGAAAAGCTGGTGTTATTTTATGAATATTTTCATGGTGATACCGGAAGCGGTTTAGGCGCCAGTCACCAAACCGGCTGGACCTCTCTTGTAGCCGACCTGATTGGCATCAGTAAAGTGAAGAAGGAAGCAGCAAAAGAAGGCAGCGGATATGAAATTTTTATTGATGAAGATGAGGAGGAAAATTAATGGATCATTGGATAATCAATTAAACAATGATCCATTAAAATAAGTCTTTGTTATTTCGCTCTGGCATATTGCACCGGCCATGATACATCTACTCCCAAATCTTTTGCAGCATGCAAAGGAAAATAAGGGTCACGCAATAACTGGCGGCCAAGGAAAATGAGATCTGCCTGCTCTCCCGTAAGTATTTGTTCAGCTTCTGCAGCGGTTGTAATCAATCCAACAGCACCGGTTAAGATGCCCGTTTCTTTTTTAATTTTTTCTGCAAACGCCACCTGGTACAATGGCTCCACCGGAATTTTCTGTAGTGGTGAGTTTCCTCCTGACGAACAGTCTACCAGGTCGACTCCAATGCTTTTTAAAATAGCAGATAGCTGCACGGCATCCGCTTCTGTAAACCCGCCGGGCACCCAATCGGAAGCAGAGATACGCACAAATAATGGCAAGTCTTCGCCGATGACTGTACGAACGGCTTTGGTGATTTCTACCAGCAGCCGGGTTCTGTTTTCAAATGAGCCACCATAATCATCTGTACGATGATTGCTGAGCGGTGATAAAAATTCGTTGAGTAAGTAGCCATGAGCGGCATGTATTTCAATTACTTTAAAACCAGCACGGGTAGCCCGTTCCGCTGCATTGGTAAAATCACGAATGCATTGCTGAATGTCGGCAATATCCATTTCTTTTGGTAAAGGTTCGCCTTCTTTAAAAGCGACGGCGCTGGGTGCAAGGGTCTGCCAGGCGCCTTCATCATCGGCTAATGATTGGCCACCTTGCCATGGCACATGGTGGCTTGCCTTTCGGCCGGCATGGGCCAGCTGAATGCCGGGAACTGCCTGTTGCGAAATCATAAATCCGGTGATGCGTTGCAGAAAAGGAATTTGTGCATCGTTCCAGATACCAAGATCGTTTAGAGTTATTCTGCCTTCCGGTGATACAGATGCAGCTTCGGTAAATACAAGGCCAGAGCCCCCTGCGGCCCTTGTGCCTAAATGCACCAGGTGCCAGTCGTTGGCCAAGCCATCGGTGCTGGAATATTCACACATCGGTGAAACAACAATCCTGTTTTTAAAATGAATGCTCCTGATATCGAGGGGTTTAAAAAGTACTGACATAGATTTAAATTTTTTGTATAGGCTGTGAAGGTATTATTATCATTTATAAATTAAAAAAATAAAATAAGTATACTTTACCTCGTCGGTTTTGACCAGGCGAAGCGTTGCCGGTCTTATGGAACTGTGACAGCCATAGCCACAGACTTTTCGAAAAGCTGAAAACCCGGTGTGGCTGGTTTAACAAGGCATAAAATGTAATAAAAAACAATGAATCTTTCTGCCGCAATTTTTCGATACCGCCAGCGCCCCTTCTTTTTCCTAAGGGTTTCGCTGTTCGTCACAATTATTTAACCTGGCGAACGGCCGCCGGGTATGTTTGTGATGTGTACCTTTATCAAAATCAGTTAAAAATGAAAATGCGTCTTTTTATAACTTCTCTTTCTTTTTTTTGTGGGTTCACCGCCTCGGCTCAACAACAGGTAACGCTGCCAAATGGCTGGCAACTTTCACCTGCCGGTAAAAGTATTCCATTGGATGACTTGCCGTTAAATATTGCAGTAAGTAATTCTAAAAAATTGGTGGCAGTAACAAACAATGGCCAAAGTACGCAAAGCATTCAATTGATAGATGTGGTTACTGAAAAAATGACTGACCAGGTAACCATCGCAAAGAGTTGGGTGGGTTTAAAATTTAGCCGGGATGAAAAGTTTCTGTATGCTGCCGGTGGCAATGACAATCGTATTTTGAAATATGCAGTCGTCAATAAAAAACTTCGCCTGGAGGGTAGCTTTATCCTCGGGAAAAAATGGCCCGTAAAAATTTCCCCTGCCGGTATAGAAATAGATGATGCCCAAAAATTACTCTACGTTGTTACAAAGGATGATAATTCGCTTTATATTTTTGATATCAGTACCAAAAAAATATTGGGCATTTATCCATTAAAGGGTGAAGCGTACACCTGTATTTTATCGCCGGATAAAAGCAGATTGTACATCAGTTGCTGGGGTTGCGATAAAGTAATTTTGTTTGACACCAAACAGCGTACCATCGCCGGAGAGATAGCAGTGGGCGATAACCCCAACGAATTGTGCCTTGATAAAAGCGGCAACTATTTGTACGTAACCAATGCAAATGACAATTCGGTTTCGGTGATTAATACCAAACAAAATAAAGTGATAGAAACGCTTATTTCTTCATTATATCCGGATGCACCTGCAGGTAGCACTACCAATGGTGCTGCATTAAGTGCAGATGAAAAGACGTTGTATATTGCCAATGCCGATAACAACTGCCTGGCGGTATTTGATGTGAGCAAACCTGGTTTTAGTAAATCCAACGGCTTTATCCCGGTAGGCTGGTATCCTACCTGTGTGAAAGTAATTGGTAAAAAAATATGGGTTACCAATGGCAAAGGATTCAGCTCATTTGCCAACCCGGATGGCCCAAGCCCGGGAAAGAAAAGGCAACAGGTGAATTATCAGGCTGGCGATAAAGAGCGTCCAAAAGCAGTTCAATATATTGGTGGTTTGTTTAAAGGCACCATGAGTATTATTCCGGAACCCAACGAAAAAAAGTTAGGCGTTTACTCGCAACAAGTATATCGCAATACGCCCTATAGTAAAGTAAAAGAGTTGATGGCCAATGGAGAAGCCGGTAATCCCATTCCCCAAAAGGTGGGTGAACCATCGCCGATTAAACACGTATTTTATATTGTAAAAGAAAACCGTACCTACGATCAGGTATTGGGCGACATTCCGGAAGGAAACGGCGATACCAGCCTGGTATTATTTGGCAAGAATATTACCCCCAACCAGCACCAGCTAACCAAGGAGTTTGTGCTGCTGGATAATTTCTACGTAGATGGTGAAGTAAGCGCCGATGGACACAACTGGAGTCTGGGTGCCTATGCTACGGACTATCTTGAAAAAAACTGGGTAACAAGTTATGGTGGGCGGGGTGGCACGTATGATGCAGAAGGAACCAGGAATATTGCCAATAACAAAGGCGATTTTATTTGGGGTGCTTGTAAAAAAGCCGGTGTTAGTTACAGAACTTATGGTGAGTTTGCAGATGATTATAAAGCAAATATCCCGGTGCTGGAAAATCACTTTTGCACCTACTATACCAGTTGGGATGAAACAGTAAGAGACACCACAAGAGTGGGGCAATGGAAGAGAGATTTCGATTCACTGGTTGCTATCAACGCTTTACCGCAGCTCAATACACTAAGGCTGATCAATGATCATACGGAAGGGATGGGTATCGGTAAGCCTACACCATTTGCACATGTAGCAGACAATGACCTTGCAGTAGGGATGTTCATCGAATATTTAAGTAAGAGCCCGGTATGGAAAGAGAGTGTTGTTTTTATATTGGAAGACGATGCCCAAAACGGTCCCGATCATGTGGATGCACACAGGAGCCCGGCGTATGTGGTGGGGCCTTATGTAAAAAGAAATTTTGTTGATCACACACCCTATACCACCTCCGGTATTTTACGCACCATCGAATTGATTTTAGGATTACCGCCCATGAGCCAGTACGATGCCGGCGCAACTCCATTGTGGCGTTGTTTTACGGCTAAGCCTGATCTTAGTGGTTACACTGCCATCCCATCCAATATTAATTTAGCAGATAAAAATACGGTGGTGAATGAACTATCGGAGCGGTCTGCAAAATTTGATTTATCGAAAGAGGACCGGGTACCAGATAATGAGTTTAGCGAAGTGATTTGGAAAGGCGTAAAGGGATTGCATTCGGTAATGCCGGCACCTAAAAGGGCGGCATTTATAAGGGTGAGTGAGGAGGAGGAAGGGGATGAATAGGGTTGGCTAAAAGAGTTAAGTGTACTTTCAAAAAAATTGTTTGAGAAAGAGTACATCGCAAAAAGCTCACGGCTAACAGGAAGTCTTTCCCACCACCCGGAGAGGACTAAGGGTTGCCAACCTTCAGAATAGTCTTTGAAAGACCAGCTTTCTCTTAGTAAGCTTGGCAACCCTGCGGACTTAAAAAGAGTAGCGAAGCTAAATAGCGGCCAACCTTAGCAATAAATAAATTTTTTCCACCCATCAATAAGCCAGGAATTCTTCCCAACACCCGAAGAGGAGCATGGGTTGCCAACCTTCAGAATAGTCTTTGAAAGACCAGCTTTCTCTTAGTAAGGTTGGCAACCCTGCGGAATTAAAAAGAGTAGCGAAGTTGAATAGCGGCCAACCTTAGCAATAAATAAATTTTTTCCATCCATCAGTAAGTGCCAGGAATCCTTCCCACCACCCGAAGAGGAGCATGGGTTGCCAACCTTCAGAATAGTCTTTGAAAGACCAGCCTTCTCTTAGTAAGGTTGTCAACCCTGCGGAATTAAAAAGAGTAGCGAAGTTGAATAGCGGCCATCCTTAGCAATAAATAAATTTTTCCACCCATCAGTAAGCGCCAGGAATCCTTCCCACCACCCGAAGAGGAGCATGGGTTGCCAATCTTCAGAATAGTCTTTGAAAGATCAGCCTTATTTTTTGTAAGGTTGGCAACCCTGCGGAATTAAAAAGAGTAGCAAAGTAGAATAGCGGCCAACCTTAGCAATAAATAAATTTTTTCCACTCATCAGTAAGCCAGGAATCGTCCCCGCCACCCGGAGAGGAGCATGGGTTGCCAACCTTCAGAATAGTCTTTGAAAGACCAGCTTTCTCTTAGTAAGGTTGGCAACCCTGCGGAATTAAAAAGAGTAGCGAAGTTGAATAGCGGTCAACCTGGGCAATAAATAAATTTCTGCCACCCATCAGTAAGCCAGAAATCCTTTCTACAACTCTATGCTCATCCGAATAATTGAACTGCCCATAATCATCTATTTTTGAAAAATATTTCTATAACAACGTCAACCTAAGCAGCCATAAGAAATACTACTCCATTCAACCTTTTGGCAGCTAAAACATTATACTACCATGCAACAATTTTCAATCGAAACAATAAAAACCTGGGACCGGTTTTATCGTGGCAATTTTATCAATAGTTTACAAGGATTTAAACCGGTGAGTTTAATTGGAACAGTGAATAATAATGGTCAGCCAAACTTAGCCGTGTTCAGTAATATCGTACACCTGGGTGCTGATCCTGCATTGATTGGTTTTATCAATCGTCCGCTGGAAGCCGCTCCTCATACGATTCAAAATATAAAAAATACCGGCGAATATACCATCAATCATATCCAAACATTTTTTACAGCAGCAGCGCATCAAACCAGTGCTAAATATGCGGATGAACAAAATGAATTTACCGAGACAGGGCTTACGGCTGTTTTTAAAGAGAATTTTAAAGCACCATTTGTAGCAGAAAGCAATATTCAATATGCCTTGAAGCTGGTAGAAATTGTACCCATCCATCACAATAAAACATTTTTTGTGATCGGCACTATCAAAGGTGTCTATTTACAGGAAGGCCTGGTGCAACCGGATGGTTTTATCGATGTGCAAAAAGCCGGGTCTATTGTATCATTGGGGGTTGACGGGTACTATGCCACAACG
>JBBQQP010000020.1:0-21266 GCA_038215675.1 Chitinophagales bacterium
TTATCCCCCTCTGTTACTGCCACATAGCGCATGTTATCACCAAAGCGAACAAATTTTGCACCCTGCCAGTCATTCCATCCTGCTGCAGCCCGGGCCCAGGTATTTAATTCTTCCAGCACTTCGGGATCCTGCCAATGGCCCACTACTACCTTTCTGTTTTTACGCATACGGCTTACCATAAATCCAAATTCACGATCACCGTGTGCACTTTGATTCAGGTTCATAAAGTCCATGTCAATATCATTCCACGGAATGTCCCGGTTGAATTGCGTATGCAAATGGCACAATGGCTTTTGCAAAATCTTCAATCCACCAATCCACATTTTTGCAGGCGAAAAGGTATGCATCCAGGCAATGATGCCGATACAATTTTTTGTTGCATTGGCATCTGCACAAATACTATAAATTTCTTCAGTGCTCTTTACCGTTGGTTTAAAAATAACTTTGACGGGTATTTGATTGGCATCATTCAGCGCTGCAGCAATGGTTCGAGAATGTACAGCTACCTGCTTCAACGTTTCGTCTCCATATAAATGCTGGCTGCCGGTTACAAACCAAACTTCAAATTCTTTAAGGTTTATCATTATCGTAAATTTTTATTTTCTGTTTATTGGTTTGGCACCTTATTGTCCGTAATAACTATCCTTCCCGTGCTTGCGTTCGAAATGTTTTTTAATCAATGAATCCTGCAACCTGGACGCATTTGGATTGATCTGTTCGGTTAGCAAAGCCATTTGGGCAATGCATTCCAATACTGCGCTATTATAGACGGCCTTCTCCGGAGTTTTGCCCCAGGTAAATGGTGCATGGTTGCCAACCAAAATCATTTCAATTTCTTCATAGCTGATACCTCTTTCCTCCAATGCATTCATTATTTGAAAGCCGGTCTGGTACTCATAATTACCTTGTATCATTTCATCACTCATCGGTGGTGCACAGGGAATGTCCGCCGTGTTGTGATCAGCATGTGTGGTACCAAAAATTGGAATGGAACGCTGGCTTTGCGCCCATGCTGTAGCGTAAGTAGAATGGGTATGCACAATTCCACCGATATTCTCCCAGTGTTTGTACAATACGGCATGGGTAAGGGTATCAGAAGAAGGACGGAGGTTTCCATCAACGGTTTTACCATCAAAATCAACAATCACCATCTTTTCCGGTGAAAGATCTTCATAAGGAACACCACTAGGTTTGATGGCAAATACCCCGGCTGCCCGATCCACGGCACTCACATTTCCAAAAGTAAATAACACCAAACCCAGTTTGGGCAACTGCATATTGGCATCATACGCCGACTGTCTTATATCCTGGTAATTACTCATGGAATTGATTGTTTCTTTTTAATAGACCGTTGTTGATATCAAACTGCTGAGCTATCATTACTCATTACTCATTACTCATTAATCATTAATCATTCATTTTCATTACTCATCACTTCATTTCGCCCCCAGCCCCGCTAGCCAGCGGGGAGGTCTTCTAACAGTATGCATTAATTACAAAAACCATTAATTACAGAAAGGGCTGTATTACTTTTATATCATTTTTCTCCACTCTTCATTCATTCCTCATCTCTAATTTCTCATCACTTCATTTCTCATCACTTCATTTCTCATTGCTCATTTCTCATTGCTCATCCCCCGCTTCAATAAATTTTCCAAATTTTTGATAGCTCGAATAACGTTTTTTGTAGATTGCAACCCGATCCGGGCTGGGTAAATATTCTGCATCAAAGCCCTGGCCCATTGCTACCATTGCATCTTCTACTTTATTATAAATACCGGCTGCTGTAGCTGCAAACATTGCAGCACCCAACGCACAGGTTTGTTCTGATTTGTGAATGCGAATGGGCATGTCCATTACATCGGCCATCATCTGCATGATAAAAGGTGATTTTTTAGCAACGCCGCCAATACCGATCAATCCTTTTACAGGCACCCCCTGCTCATTGAAACGATCAACGATTGCTTTTGCTCCAAAGCAGGTGGCCTCTGCAATAGCACGAAATATTTTTGGTGCATCTGTTCCCAGGCTCAGCCCGGAAATTGCTCCTTTCAGCAGTTGGTTGGCATCTGGTGTGCGCCTTCCATTTAACCAATCTAAGGCCAATTCATTGCTTTCATCAGGCGCTATCAGTTCTGCCTGCCTGCTTAATTCAAAAATAATATGATTGGTTGCCTCTTCAATTAGTTTCCCGGCTGTCTCGGCATCTACGATTCCGGATTTGGGCAAGAGTGTTTTTAAAGGCCAGACAAGTATGTTTTTAAACCATGCATAAGCATCTCCAAATGCCGACTGACCAGCTTCCATTCCCATCATACCGGGAATAACGGAACCGGGTACCTGCCCGCAAATACCTTTGATCAATTTACCTGCTACTTCATTCATGGGGGCTACCAGCATGTCGCAGGTAGAGGTTCCCATTACCTTACTTAGATGGTAAGGTTCAATCTGTCCGCCTACTGCACCCATATGCGCATCAAAAGCGCCAATGCCGATTACAACATCGGTCGTAAGTCCCAAACGTTGTGCCCACTCAGCAGACAAATTACCTACAGATTGGTCGGCGGTATAGGTTTCGGTAAATAGTTTTTCAGTAAATCCTTTCAGCAGTGGATCCAGTGTAGCAAAAAATTCATCGGGTGGTAAACCGTTGAAATCTGCACTCCATAAAGCTTTGTGGCCGGCACTACATACACCCCGTTTTAATTCTTTTGCATCGGTACCGCCAGCGAGCAGGAAGGGTATCCAGTCACAATGCTCAACCCATGAATACACGGCTTCTCTAACTGCGCTGTCTGCCCGTAAAATGCGCAGTAACTTAGCCCAGTACCATTCCGAAGAATAGATACCACCTACAAATTTCAGGTAATTGGTTTCAAACTTAAGGGCATGTTCATTTATTTCCGATGCTTCTTTGGTGGCGGTATGATCTTTCCATAAAACAAACATAGCATTGGGATTATGCTCAAATTCCGGTAATAAAGCAAGCGGTGTTCCTGATTCATCTACAGCTACCGGTGAAGAACCCGTTGTATCCACTGAAATGGCCTTTATGCCGGCTGCTACTGCCGAACCTGCCTGTTGCAAACAACTCTTAACAGTGTGTTCCAGTCCTTCCAGATAATCCAGCGGATGCTGCCTGAACTGGTTTAAAGAGGGGTTGCAAAAAAGTCCGTTTTTCCAGCGGGGATAATAAAATATGGAAGAGGAAACTTCAAGACCGTTGGCGGCATTCACAATGATGGAGCGAACTGAGTCTGTTCCGAAGTCGACTCCTATTACAAATGGATCGTTCATAATTTTGCAGAGCAATGTTTTCACAAATATAATATTATTTGTAACATTGACAATTGTTTTTTTAATCGCTTATTTTGCGGTAAAATTTTGAGAAGCAGCAATCAAAACGGATAGTAATTGAACGATAAAAGTAACATAGAAAAATTTAAAGTGATCAGGTACCGAAAGCCTAAAGCTCCGCAGCGATGTATTGTTGAACGGTGCGTCCCGATTAAAATACGGGATCAGTATTGTTACTGAACTTCAATCAGGGATATTAGCTGGTTCACAAAAAAAGCAGCCGAAAAAAACGGCTGCTTAAATACAGTATTATTATTTTTATAAAAGAATAATTGCTCAGCTATTGGCTTGCAATGCTTTCTCTTCTGCCCACTTAGCTTTGCCCCATCCTGCAATTACATGTTTTTCGCTGTGGTAGGATGAACGAACCAAAGGTCCACTTTCTACATAATCGAATCCCAGGTTATAACCGATATCTCTTAATTCTTTAAATTCATCGGGATGGGGAAAACGCTGTACCTGTAAATGTTTTTTACTGGGCTGTAAATACTGTCCGATGGTAATTACATCCACATCGCTATCTCTAAGGTGCTGCATTGTTTCAACCACCTCTTCTATTGTTTCGCCCAGCCCCAGCATGATACCACTTTTGGTACGCATGCCACCTTGCTTTAGAATCCGCAACGTTTTCATACTTTGCCAGTACTTAGCTTGTATGCGTACCTTTTTAGTAAGTCGTTCTACTGTTTCAATATTATGTGACACCACTTCAGGTGCAGCATCTATGATGCGCTGGATGTTAACCAACTCTGCTTTAAAATCGGGTATTAAAGTTTCCAATGTAGTTGCAGGATTCAACGACTTGATTGCTTTGATGGTATTGTACCAGATAATACTTCCCCCATCTGCAATTTCGTCTCTGTCTACCGACGTTACAACCGCATGCTTTACCTTCATTAAATGGATCGCTTCGGCTACCCGTTGTGGTTCGTCCCAATCTACTGGTTCAGGCCGACCGGTGGCTACGGCACAAAAGCCACAGCTTCTTGTACAGATATTGCCTAAAATCATAAAGGTGGCAGTTCCTTCACCCCAGCATTCGCCCATGTTTGGACAATTACCACTTTCGCAAATGGTGTGTAGCTTATGTTGATCTACTAAATTACGCACATGCCTGTACTCTTCTCCAATAGGTAATTTTACACGAAGCCAGTCAGGCTTCTTTACTCTTTGTTCTACTACTCCATCTATTACAGGTAAATCTATCATTGAATAAAATTATTATTTTAAAAATACAGTTTTGGATAATTTACGGTTTAACATCGTATGATTTAAACCAAAACCAATGCCTTTTAGAAACCAATCATAGGCATTTGCCTGGATTTATCTCCGCCTGCCAAACATAATTGAAACATAGATATTAACGAAATACTGTGTAGGCTTTGCATATACGATTTGCGGAATCTTTTTACTGTATAATTCACCTACCAGGCCTACTTCAATTGCATTAAGCATTTCATTGTATTGCCCGTAATCAAAGCGCATTGATGCTTTACCATACAGGCCCGGCGTTACTTTCATTTGTCCCCAACCCTTGCCTAATCCTGATCCTGAAACCTGCAAAAAGCTAAGGATACTGCCCTCGGTAAACAAAGTACTATCGGCGATATAACTTCCGGTGGAACCTCCGGAGCCTGAGTAAAGGCTACTGTCATTGGATTCGTAGCGAATTAATTTTCTGTTTCCTTTACTAAGATCATTCACTTCAAGATTGTAAGGCCTTAACAAAGCGAGGGAAATACCACCACCAAAATTCCCGGTTACGCTTACACCGTTTCGGTTGGTTTTGTTTCCAAGCAAAATCTGCTGTTGCACACCAAGCTTTAAAGGGTAGAGATAATTAATTTTACCGTAAATAAATGGAGCAGTTGGCAACGAGATATTGGTTTGCTTATCCTCTTTGTTGTGTTTACGTTCGCTGATATCCAGCTGAAATAAGGTTACCTTTTTAATAGATCTCGCCCGTCCTACTTCTAAAAATCCACCATATCCATCGTTGGTCAATTTAAATCCGAAAGCTGTGTGTTTGTTGTAAGCAATTACACCTTCTTCCTCCTGCTTGATAAGGGCATTGATTCGTTGTTTACGCTCATCCTTTTTTTCCTTTTTAGTCAGTTGAGAAAAGGAAGGCAATGTTGCAGCCAAAGCCAGGCTAATAAAAAATAATTTACGCATAATCGATTTTTACTTCAGTAAATTTATACAAAAATAGTACAATGACAGCAACCATTCATTATGAAGGCAATTTAAGATGTAATGCCCAACATTTACAAAGCGGAACAACAATTGAAACAGATGCCCCAACTGATAACCGTGGCAAAGGGGAACGTTTTTCGCCCACCGACATGGTGTGCACTGCGCTTGCAACATGCATGGCTACTACGATGGCCATTAAAGCGAATGATATGAATATTGAGCTAAAAGGATTGACCGTTGACGTCAAAAAAAACATGGAAAGTAATCCACGACGAATTTCTAAGATAGATATTAAAGTTGTTTTTCCACCTTCGCTGGTAATGGATGAAAAAGACAGAATCATTTTACAACGAACCGGTGATACCTGCCCGGTAGTAAAAAGTTTGCACCCGGATCTAATATTGAATATAGAATATACATAATACCGGCCAAACAATTTTTAAAAGTATTCGCATTGTATTAAGAAGGAATATGGTTGGATGTTTTTGAAAATATTATCCCTGTTATTTCCAGCTGGTTTAGGCGACGGCCGGCGTTGGTCTTAATAATTTATTACCTACAGCACATTCCAGGCAACGCTTTTGGTCGCAGTATTCATTTTTTAACCGGATGAGTGCCTGTGAGTCAAAAGCGTTTTTTATTTCAATTCCTAACTGTGCAAACCCTTTGGTAATATTATTTTTTTCTGATAACAGTTGCTCCAGCCACTGCAATGCTTTTTCCTTATAAACATTTTCGTTGTGGTGAAATCCATAGGCAAAAAGAATGGGCACGATTGTGTTGATGATAATGGAGTTGATCATCTGGCTTCCGAGATTTTTTTCCCTGAATACTGTTGGTTCCTCAAAGCTATAATGATAATGCCAGTAGTCATTGGCCGTTACACTTAAAAGTTTTTTTACATCATCCAGTTGTTGGGTTTCTTTTACAATGGAAAAGAGGTGAATGCTATTGTGTACCAGCATAGCCAGCTGGGCCAGGCGAACTGTCGGAAAATTAGAGGGCCGCATTCTTAAAAAATGAAGGGATACATGAATTGGTTGCAACCGGTATTTTTTACTAAAAAACTGATATTCCTTTTGCAGCAGCCTGGGATAATCTTCTGTAAAATCATTTTGAAGTAATCCGGCCTGCCCAAATAACAACGCTTCCGTTTGGTGGATCTGATTTTTATGTTTTGCAAGTATATTCAATGGTAATGAACGGGCTACCTGCTCAAATGCATCGTTGTTTACTGTTATGCCAAAGTTGCGGGCAATCAGCCACCAAAAGGTTTCTTCCCAGTGATTGTTGTTTTCTGCAAGGCATTTCAAAATAATGGCAGTTTTATGTTGCATACGTTCCACCAGCAACCGCTCTTTCCAGGCTACCCAAATAATTGGTGCAACGCTTTGAATCATTGTTTCGCAGGCAATAAAGGATTTGGCATTCATTAAAGCATCATACTTTGTCAGTAATATTTTAGACACACGGGTTTGTAATTCCAGAACGGGGAAGGGTAAGTGCAAATCGGCATCATCGTTCCAAACCACATGCAATATTACATTGCGGTAGTTTTTATCATCACTGTGCTTATGATTGATCCAGTCCGAAGAAAGAATATGAAGTTCGATATTACCAGCCCAGGTTGTCTTGCCCACCATTATTTTAGCATCCAGAAAATCGGGGCCCTGGTTGGTGTTGATATTACCAGGATAAACTATGGATAAATTTTCCCCATCTGCAGTAATCAGTTCATTTTTATTATAAAACTGAAATTGCCAGAGGTATTGAAGGAGACGTTCGGTCATTTGGATAATTTTCGTTGGCTGATTTTTTATTTAAAAAAGATTTAATCAATTTACAGCAACCCTTTTTAATATGCAACCTTTTTGCAATATTAGTTTCCAAAAAAACAGCACAAAAAGCTTCAACAGAAAAAAACAATTGCATAAAGCTATCATTAACAAAGTGTGCGTTGATACTATCACGTAAAGCAGATAATCCTCCTTTTAGCGAAGGACAGATTTTTTCTATACCACCTCACAACGGGGAGAGTTTTTAAAAAACTACAAGAATTAAAACGATTCTTTTTGGAAAATAAAAGAGTGAAAAATAAACAATAAAATACTTGAATCCAGACGTAGAGAGATTTGAATTAGGTAAGGTAAAGATCAATAGCCGTCAAAAAGCGGAGCCGAACAAATTTAAAAAGAATAAAAATCAACATCCGTTAAACAAAAAGACAACTTTCGGCAAATACCGATTAAAAAATTAATCCGGCTTTTTTAAGTTCCTGCACTACCCTGCTCACCGGCAAACCCATTACATTATAAAAATCTCCGGTGACCGTTTTTATACCAATCACACCTATCCATTCCTGGATGGCATAGGCTCCTGCTTTATCATAAGGTTTGTACTTATCTACGTAAAAAACGATTTGCTCATTGGTCAGTTCATGAAATATTACTTCAGTAATATCCGCAAATGCTGTTTCTATTTCGTTGTGTAAAATCACTACGCCCGTAATAACCCGATGTTGCTGACCGGAAAGACTTGATAATATATTGATAGCATCCTCCCGGTCTCTGGGCTTTCCAATTATTTTTTCGCCCAAAACCACGATGGTGTCAGCCGCAAGTATTGGTTTTAAAGTGAGATTTTCTTTTTGAATAGCCAAGGCCTTATTGCGGGCGATATGTACTGCAATTTCGTCCACAGAAAGTTCAGGGGGATAAGACTCATCTGTTTCTTTAACGAGTATTTCAAATGGCACTTCGGCCCATTCCAGTAATTGCTTTCGCCGTGGAGATTGCGAGGCCAGAATAATACCGCCAGTTGTTGCAGGAGCGTTATTGGATTGGTTGCTATTGGATGTAATCATTTTAGAAAAATTGATGCCAACATAATTTAGTGTAAGATTTATTGCGCATATAATTTAATAAAAATCATAGAGCATATACCGGTTAACATTACCAGCTTTACAGCATTGCTTATCTGGTGATATTGTTTGGTAGTTTGCGCTACATAAAACTTTTTAAGAATCCATACAAGCGGAATAATTACAAATAACAGTACATACAATGCACTCATCCACCATCCGATTTGAATTACATAAAATTGCACGATCAATAATGCACCTGCCAATACAACCAGCCATACGCCTACAAAAACTTTAGAAGCCGGTACGCCCCAAACGATGGGCATGGTTTTACAATTGTAACGTGCGTCTCCTTCCTTGTCTTCAATATCCTTTACTACTTCTCTAATGAGCGAAATGATAAAAGCAAAACCGGCATACAATGCTGCAAATTTATAAATACGGTACATACCCGTTGCTACAACTGAGGGAAGTGCTGAAGTGGCAGTAAGCGTATTGTTGGTTGCAAAGTATAGCACCATCACCGTCCAGGCAGTTAAAGCGGAAATAATGATGTTGCCGGATAACAGTTTCTTTTTAAAAGTAGTAGAATATACCCACAACAATATGGCGCAAACAATGTTGGCGACAATGATAATGAAGCTTGTTTTATATGCAACAAATGCACTTAATACAAGGGCGGTAAAAGTTATGACTAAATGAAAAAAAATAGCCCAGCGACGCTTGATAATTTTTTGCACTACCATTTTGGAAGGCTTATTCACGAGATCGATATTGATATCAAAATAGTCGTTGATAATATACCCCGCCGCAGCAACTAAAACTGAAGCAGTAACCAGGATATTAAGAATGGAAGGATTGAGCGATCCGGAACTCTGAAAATAGCTATCCGGCAACGATGGAATGATAATGCAGTAGTAAAAAAGTATTTGGGTAAGCGCAATGAATACCAGGTTGGGCCATCTTATCAAACGAAAAAAGGCGGAAATTAATTTCATGCTGCTATTTCAGGTGCTGAATTGTTTGTAGAAATGTTTGATCCCTGGTCGTTCAAATACAATGTTCATTTTGAAGCCACTGATGTATCAAGATCCCAATGGCCATTGAGTTTAAGTACTTTTTCAATTACATCTCTTCCACATCCCAGACCGCCTTTGACCGGAGAAATGTATTTTGATATCTCTTTAATTTCCTGCACCGCATCAGCCGGGCAGCAGGGTAACCCTACTAAATTCATCACCACGTAATCTGGTATATCATCTCCCATGTACAAAATTTCATCCAGATTCAAATTATTTTGCCGCACAAATTCAAGTAGTTTTTCTTTCTTATTGTGAACCCCTAAAAACACATTTTGTACACCCAGCCTTTCAAGCCGATGGCGCACCGGTTCGGAAGTTCCACCGGAAATGATTGCCACCTGATAACCTTTTTTAACAGCAAGTTGCAACGCATAACCGTCTTTGCTATTCATGTTCCTGGCCATATCCCCACCTTGTAAAATCACCATAATCTCGGTTGCCAATACCCCATCCACATCAAAAATAAAGGTTTTTACTGGCCTGAAAAGTTCGAGTATATTCATGCAAAAAGTCGTTTTATTAATGGCTTGGCGTATGAATAGATCGAACTCTTAAAAATTCAATCTATTGAAGTGATCCGTTCTATTTCTGATTATCCCGCCATTCGTATACCCAGCTACTCTGGATCATTTCGAGATGGCCTTCTGTACTTTGCTCGGCCTTTCCTTCAAACCGTGGAATTTCCAACACCCATTTGAGCAGGTCTGTAAACCGGATACGATATATTTTACTTTCTGTAAAATCATCGCCAAAACGTTCGTACAGTTTCATTGCGATATCTTCATAATCATTCCAGTTGATTGGTGGTTCGAAGGTCATAATATATAATGTGCTAATTTGATAATGTGATAATGTGCTAATTTGATAATTTGTCAAATGCAACCTTGCAAATAAAATAATTTTAAAATGATTGAGTTTTTACTTGATTTAATCTTTGCAAAAAAATACCCAGAACTAAAATAAAGAATTATCACATCAGCACATTGGCTAATTAGCTAATTATTTCTATTCTCCCAAAAACTGTGATTGATCTGGGAGTGTTACTGTAATTTGCCCGTCTCCTTCCAACAGTACACATTGGCATCCAAGTCTTGAATTAAGGCGTGGATTGATAGCCCTGTCGATGAAATCTTCTTCCCTGTCTGAAAGTTCTTCAACGTAGGTTTCGCCTGATTCAACATACAAATGACAGGTACTGCAAGCACAAACACCTCCGCAGTTGTGATGTAAGTCGATATCGTTTATTAATGCAATTTCTAGTAAGGATTGTCCATCTTCAACATTCTCAAGTGTAATAGGTAAGAGGCCTTTCTGTTCAAATTTATAAGTGATTGTATACATATCTTGTAAAGTTCGGGATGCAAACCTACTGTAGAATTACCATTTTAGGAAAACTTAGTTCAAATAGGATTCAATTATCAGCAAGAGAATCAGTAATTTGTTAATTATAATATGCATTTGTTAATTTCACCGGTTTAATAATTAATTGAATTTGCCTTTTATGAAAAAACACATTTATCTATCTCAGGTTTTTTTATTCTTCATCCTTCTTTTTATAATTTCCTGCAACAACAATCAATCAGAAAAGATGGCGACAGAGCCTGCAAAAAAAGATTCCCCAAAAGTGGAGGAAAAGGTGGTTGAGACCAAAAGAGGACCAGTAATCAATATAGCAGATACACTTAGTTTAAAGCGAATTGTACTTACCATGAAAGATAGTGCTGCAACGATGGAAGGAGTTAGTGTGAAGTTGCGTTCGATCTATGAAGTTAAGCTGGCCGCCATCATCAGGAAAAACAATTTAAAAAGCACTGGTTCACCAATGGCATGGTACAAAGGAAAAAAAACGCCTTATTTTTTTGAAGCAGGAATTCCTGTAGATAAAAGGCCGACTAAATTACCAAAAGGTACATTCATAAAAGAAATGGCAATTGACAGTATAGTAGCTGCTCATTTTTATGGACCCAGCGAATTAATTCCTACTGCATACGATGCATTGACCGAATGGTTGAAAGACCGGAAAAAGAAGATAAAAGGAAGTCCATACGAAATATATGTAGATAATCCGCTAGATGCAACCGGCAAACCAAATGACCCCTACAAAGTACGGACGGATATTGTATTTGCGTGGAAATAAAACGGCTGAAAACGGATAGTTGATTTCGGGCACGAGTTTTCTTTTTGGTCAGTTATCTGGTTGCATTCTTTAAACCAATAATTCTTATCTAATGATTCATAATTACAACTGAAGGGAGTTAGGTTAGATGCAGGAGTCTGTAAATCATCAAACGTAGCCAAAATAAATCTACGGCTACGGGTTCATGATACTATCTGTTATTTTCACATAAACTTTTTTTAGAATCGGATATTGATTGAGTATCCGCAAGTGTTTGTCGAGAGTAACAATATCTTTTCGAATGGCAGGTCCTGTTTGCATTTCGCCGGGTAAATGGTATCGTAGTCTCAATGCCGTTTCTTCTATCAAAGGTTGCAACATTTTAAAATCAAGTCCTTCTTTGCCACAATAATCTGCAGCAAGTGCATATAAATGGTTTGGAAAATTACTAACTACAACCGCTGCTACATGCAACTTCAGTCGTTGCTCATCATCGGCCGTGGTTACGATGGACGACAAACTCTTTGCAAATGTTTCAATCACTGCGATGACCTCATCTGAGTTTCCATCAATTAAAAGCGGAATATCCTGATGCAATTCCAGGTTTTCCTTCCGTAAACTTTGCAAGGGGTACATCACGCCGTATTTGTTGGATACCTTTCCTAATATCTCTTTTGAAATAGAACCCGCAGTATGCACAATTAGTTTATCACCGAGCAAATACGACTCATGAATCTCATTGAGCGCCGCATCAGCCATTGCTACTAAATATATATCTCCCGAATGATCCAGAATTTTCGGATTATCGGAATAGGCACATCCTAATTGGTTGGCCAGCAATTGTGCGTTGTTAATACTCCTGCTCACTACCTGGATGATTTCGTGATTGGCTTTTAGAATCAATCTTCCAAATACGGAGGCAACATTTCCAGCGCCAATTATTACAACTCTCATAACTGTATCTTTGATCAAATGAAATTAAAGCAAAAAATAGCAATCGGCTTCATCCGGGCAAAATTTAAAATGCTGATGCTTGTTTCTAAACGAAGGGCTGCTGAAAAAGCTTTTGAATTATTTAGTACACCCTTTTTGAAATCGAAGGTTCGAACACCTACTATTTTTGAACAGGCAGAACCACTCTTTTTCAAATTGAATGGGTTAAAAATTAAGGGGTTTCGCTGGAACCATCCGCAGCAACACAAAGTGTTGATTTTGCATGGTTTTGGATCGGCGGCACACAAATTTCATCAATATATTTCTCCATTGATTGAAAAAGGTTACGAAGTACTGGCATTTGATGCACCGGCACATGGCAGCAGCGAAGGAACCAAAATCAATGCAGTTGAATATGCGCAAATGGTAGAGTTTGTAATAAAACAATATGGCCCGGTGAATGGCTTCCTGGCACACTCATTTGGCGGAATAGCACTAAGTCTTGTTATGGAAAAAACAAATCATGGGGCAGATACCCATATAGTTTTGATTGCACCAGCTACCGAAACTTTCTCTGCTGTGGAAGGTGCTTTTAAAATGCTTCAGATAAAAGATTCGAAGGTTAGAAGGGAATTTGATAATATAATATTTGAAAAAAGCGGACAAAAAACCGAATGGTTTTCAATCAAACGAGCCATGCAAAATATCAGCGCTTCCGTTCTATGGATTCATGATGAAGAAGACGACATCACACCCTATGAGGATGCCTTAAAAGTAAAACAGGAAAACTTTACCAACATAAAATTTATTATAACAAAAGGATTGGGCCATCGGAAAATTTGTGGGGATGCTGCCATCAAAAAACAAGTGATTGAATTTCTATAACTGCGCTGGTTAAACACACAATTTCACAAGAAATATTTTGATTTTTCAATTTTAGAGTAATATTGCACTTTAGTTTGCTAAGGATAACGGAAAGCTACGTTCTGCAGTTTGTATGTTAAAAGTCAATAGCAGCGCATGTTTTCCGGCAATCGATTGAAATAATACCTTCACATGTAATCCGTCCTGATTTTCTGATTTTGGGACGAGGCACAAAATATTTTGTTCATTATGGCGAAGAATCTGTTAATAGTTGAGTCCCCTGCGAAAGCAAAAACGATTGAAGGAATTCTTGGAAAAGACTTTGAAGTAAAAAGTTGCTTTGGGCACATCCGTGATCTGGAGAAAAATGATATGGGTATTGACATTCATAATAATTTTAAACCCAAATATATTGTTCCTGCAGAAAAGGAAAGAGTGGTAAAAGAACTAAAAAGCATCGCAAAAAGAAGTGGAGAAGTTTGGCTGGCATCGGATGAAGACCGTGAGGGAGAAAGTATCAGCTGGCATTTGGCTGAAGTATTAAACCTGGATCCAAAAACAACCAAGCGGATTGTTTTTCATGAAATTACCAAACCCGCCATCGAAAAAGCAGTAAAAAATCCACGTATTATAAATATGAACCTGGTCAATGCCCAACAAGCAAGGCGGGTGGTTGATAGGTTGGTAGGTTTTGAACTAAGTCCTGTTTTGTGGAGAAAGATCGGCATGAGTGGTGGATTAAGTGCGGGCCGGGTACAAAGTGTTGCAGTTAAACTAATTGCAGAAAAAGAAAGAGAGATTAACCAGTTTACGGCTGCAGGCAGTTTCAAAATTGAAGCTTCTCTGGCCGCAACTGATAGTAGCAACCGTACAGTAACTTTCAAAGCCGATGGTGGGAAATACGATGTGTCGGAGGATGCAGAAAAATTTCTACGCAGTTGTATCGGAGCAAAATATACCGTAAAAGACATCCAGGTTAAACCCGGAAAACGGACTCCGGCTGCTCCTTTTACTACCTCAACATTGCAGCAGGAAGCCAGCCGGAAATTAGGGTATGGCGTTAGTAAAACAATGCTGCTCGCTCAAAAATTATATGAAAGTGGAAAGATCACTTACATGCGGACGGATAGTGTAAGCCTTGGCGAAACGGCCATGGACGGTATTATGAAGGAAATTAGCAATAGCTACGGTGACAAGTATCTGCAAGTGCGTAAATACAAGAATAAAAATGAGAGCGCACAGGAAGCACATGAGGCTATCAGGCCTACTTACATGGAAAACCATACGGTGAATGATCCTGAACTGAACCGCTTGTATGAATTGATTTGGAAGCGTACCATTGCCTCGCAGATGAGTGATGCAGAGTTGGAAAAAACGATCGCAAAAATCATTATCAGTACCAATAATGCAGAACTAACTGCAACCGGCGAAGTATTAAAATTTGATGGCTTCTTAAAAGTATATTTGGAAAGCAGCGATGATGAAGATGAAGATGGAGAAGAAAAAGAAGGCGAAAGCCGGCTGCCAAATTTAGCACCAGGACAAGTTCTCGCCTTTAACCAAATGACCGCTACCGAAAGATTTACCAAACACGCTGCAAGATATACAGAGGCATCGCTGGTAAAAAAAATGGAAGAGCTGGGCATCGGCAGACCAAGTACCTACGCCCCTACTATTTCAACCATCATTAAAAGAACCTACGTAGAAAAAAAAGATAAGGAAGGCGTAAAGAGAAATTTTCGCATCCTGAAGCTTAAGAACGATAGCATTGAAAAAATAGTGGAACAGGAAAATACCGGGGCTGAAAAATCCAAGTTATTTCCAACCGATTTGGGTTTGGTGGTAACTGATTTTTTAAACCAGCATTTTACCAAAGTAATGGATTATCGTTTTACCGCCAATATTGAAAAAGAGTTCGATGAAATTGCGGATGGTAAAATGCAATGGGGTAAAATGGTAGAAGATTTCTATACTCCCTTTCACACCGGCGTTGCACACACACTGGAAACAGCCGAAAGAGCGGTGGGTGAAAGAATATTAGGTGAACATGAAAGCGGCAAGCCAATCATAGCCCGGATGGGTCGCTATGGCCCAATGGTTCAGATTGGATCGCAGAACGATGAAGAGAAACCACGTTTCGCAAAACTGAAAGCAAATCAAAGTATTGAAACCATCACGTTAGAAGAAGCGCTCGAATTATTTAAGTTGCCGCTTAGTTTAGGAGAGCACGATAACCTTGAAGTAAGCATCAACATTGGCCGTTTTGGTCCCTATGTAAAATGGGGAGAACAATTTGTATCCATTCCAAAAGGAGAAGACTTGAATTCTGTTGATCTTAAAAGGGCAGTTGAAATCATCTACGCAAAACAAAAAGAAGATGCCCCAATTGGCTTTTATGATGAGAAGCCCATCACAAAAGGCAAGGGCCGTTTTGGACCGTTTATTAAATGGAACGATCTTTTTATCAATATACCCCGAGCTTATAATTTTGATTCGATTACGCAAAAAGATTGTGATGAATTGATTGAGAAGAAGATGGAGAAAGAAGCCAATCGTTTCATCAGACAATGGCCGGAGGAGAAGATTGCGATTGAAAACGGTCGTTGGGGTGCATTTATACGTTTTGGTAAAAAAATGCTGAAGCTAACTGCCGGCGCCAATGGAAAATATACACCCGAAGAGCTTGCTACCATTGAGCTGGATGCTGTAAAGAAAATGATTTTGATACAGGAACCAAAAGCGTTTGATAAAAAAGCACCAGCTAAAAGAAAGGCGCCTGCTAAGAAGAAATCAGTTGCAAAAAAAGCATAAACTATTTCAGAGAACAAAAAAGGCGTTGAAAACATCAACGCCTTTTTTATTCGATCTATATGGTTTCGAAATTCAATTTCAATTAAAGATGTATGTGTATATATCGAAATTGTCTCCAGCAAAAAATATTTTTTTAACACACCTCGAAATTAATTGCTCCTCCAGGTATTATTTGAAAAACTTTGGTCAGGGAGCACTTTATCAGGATCAAGTACAACCGTTTTCAGTTTTTCGGAAGTAGGCAGTTTTATCTTTCTTGAGATTGCATTATTCCATATTTCAACCGGCAATTTCAGGGTGCCTTTTTTACCGCTTACCGTTTCATAGGCAATGTTAACTGGCATCGCCATCTGGTCGAGATTTGCGATTGTAACCAACGCCCCATTGGCCTCATTATTTTTTTCGTAAGTAACGGATACAATCGACTGGTCAAGTTTATAGTTTTCTAAAAACCAGCCTTTCCAAAACCAACTTAGGTTTTCACCGGATGCATTGTCCATCGTTCTGAAGAAATCCCATGGAGTAGGATGTTTATATGCCCATCTTTCAATATAAGTTTTAAAGGCATAATCAAACCGAACGGGACCAAGAATTTCATTCCGCAGCAATGTTAATCCATAACCGGGTTTAAAATAAAGAGCGGTACCAATATTAACTTCCTGCAGCGCATCGGGGGTAGTTAAAATAGATTCACTGTTATTGTTAAACATATACTCGCCCATAATCTCCATCGACAAGGGATCAGCCTTGTATTCTCCTTTATTAAAATCATCGCTCGCCAATGAGTTAATAAATGTATTAAAACCTTCATCCATCCAGCCATACTTTCGCTCGTTGCTGCCAACTATCATCGGAAACCATGTATGCCCAAATTCGTGATCGGTAACTCCAAATAAACTCGCTTTTTGTGCTTTGTATCCGCAAAATACAATCCCCGGATATTCCATGCCACCCACATTACTGGCCACATTCGTGGCTACAGGATAAGGATAAACAAACCATCTTTTACTATAATTTTCAATACTACCTTTTGTATATTCCGTCGCCCTTCCCCATCCTTTTTCACCTTTGCTTTCAGTTGGATAGGCACTCATGGCCAATGAAGTTTTTCCACCAGGTAAATTAATTTTTGCAGCATCCCAGATAAATGCCTTGGAAGATGCCCAGGAAACATCCCTTGCATTGTTAATTTTGTAATGCCATGAAAGTGTTGCTGCCTTTGGTCTTGATGCCGGATCGGTAATTTCTTTTTCACTGCGGATCATCACCGTTTGATCACTTTTTTTAGCTTCTTCAAGTCTGGCAAGCTGCAATGGAGTCAATACCTGGGAAGGATTCAATAGCTCGCCGCTTGCTACAATAATATGTGAAGCAGGTGCAGTAATGGTAAAATCAAAATCGCCATACTCCAGGTAAAACTCACTGGGCCCTAAATAAGGCAACGTATTCCATCCATCCACATCATCAAACACACACATGCGTGGATACCATTGCGCCACAGAAAAAATATCCCCCTTTTCAGTTTTTAGAATGCCGCATCTGTCTGCACCATACTGGGGCAAAATAAAAGAATAGTCCAGTTTAATTTTAATTACATCACCGGAGGCTGACATTGGTTTTGGTAAACGAATCTGCATCCTCGTATCGGTGATAATATAGTCTATAGCGAAGGCGTCGTTTAATTTGACAGAGTTGATTTTATACCCGCCGTTAAAATCACTTTTTGAGTCACCGTAACGGCTGCTTCCCACTACCGGCAATCTTGCCTGTCCACGACTGTCTTTATTAAATAAATTTTGATCCAATTGTAGCCATAAAAAAGGTAAATTATGTTGACTGTTATTTTTGTAGCTGATAGTAGCGGTACCGGAAATCTCATGCGTTGCTTCGTTGAGGGTAACTGCAATTTGATAATCTGCCCTGTTTTGCCAATAGCCTGAATTTGCTTCACCAGTAGCAGCCCTTGTGTTTGTTTCTCCAACAGGGTAGAAAAAAGGCGAAAATAAAACATGGGGATCATAGGCAGACATTACTGGTGTTTCGTTCTGCGCAACTGCACATATGCCAATAAATAATAGTATCAACCCAATAAAGGAAATTTTCATTTTTATTTATTTAAATATTGAAAATTGAAGATTGAAGATTTGAAGAAATTAAAAAGCCGGCAACATTTTTTAAATGCTATCAGCGCCATTTCCTGATCAACTTTTTTGCATCTTCTTTTGTGGCGGGGTCGTCTTCTGTTTGGTTTTTAACGGTTAGCATTTGGGTAAGTATTTGAATGGCTTTATTGGTTTGGCCATTCATTTCATAGGCTTTAGCCATTTCAAAATAGTTAAGGATAAAACCTTTTGTAATCGATTGTGATTTTTCAAAGGCGATGATAGATTCCTTTAAAGAGGCAGGCGGCAGACCACCAAAAAATATTTTAACTGCTGTTCTTTCAAATCCGTTCAAATTACTGATTTCATAATGCCATCTCCCCAATACATGCCATGCTTTAAAATTAGTTGGATCATTTTTTATCGCAGCATCCACATACTTTTTTATTTCTTTGGCAAAATTTATTTTTTCTTTACCACTTCTGTTCAACGAACTTCTGCCTAGTGCTATGGCCATAACACAATTTGATTCGGCATTATTCGGATTTACCTTTAATGCAGTAGCAGCATAAGTTTTAGCAGCTCCATAATAGTCCTCTAGCAATTTGGCGTCCGTTTGACGTTTACCAATCCTGCTGCACAATTCGCTACATTTGTTCAACGCATAAATATTTACAGGCTGAACTTTTAAAACCTCTTTAAATTTGGCTAAGGCTGCTTTTTCATTTGGCACGTACTCCAGGCGATCTCCTTCTTTGATCAAAGCAGCGATATCCTGTGCCCACACAGGGCATAAATAAAGAAGATAAAGAATACTCAACAATAGGGCCTTCATATTAAAATGATGTTTTACAACTCACTCCTACACTACCTTGAAAGTTTTGTATCGGAGGAGCTGTTTTTTTTATGGTGATGCTGACGGAAAAAATTTTCTCATCCAACTGATGGATTGCTTTAATCAAATCCTGTGCTAAAGTTTCCAAAAGTGGGGTTGGCAATTGCATTCTTTCCTTAACGCAACTATAAACAGAAACATAGTTTATGGTTTGGCTCAGGTTTGTGATGTGCGCTGCGCAGTCTGCTTCGATATCTACATTTACTTCAAATTCATTCCCTAATATTTTCTCTTCGTCAAACACGCCATGAAAAGAGAAAAACAAAAGATTGTGCAGGTGAATCGTTAACATGGATGGGTCGTTTGCGAATAGATAATAATAAAGAATAGTTGATGAAATCAATGCCTTTCTAGAGTTTTACCCTCCAGGCTATAATTTCATTCAATTGAAACAGGAATGATAAATAGTTTACAAAACGGTGTGGTTTACCCACTAAATTTACCCATACTTGTTTAATGTTTTCCCTTTGCTCCCAGGTATCTTTCTGCATCCAGCGCAGCTATACATCCACTTCCCGCAGCCGTTACGGCCTGTCTGTAAATTTTATCCTGTACATCCCCAGAAGCAAACACACCTTCAATGTTGGTTTTTGACGTTCCCGGAACCGTTACCAGGTACCCTGCATCGTCCATATCCAACCAACCCTTAAATATATCACTATTGGGATGGTGTCCAATGGCTACAAAAAAAGCACTCACCGGAATGTCTTGCATTTCACCAGACTGGTTATTTTTTATACGTACTGCCTCCACTTTTTTATCGCCCAAAATCTCATCGGTTTCGCTATTCCAATACATTTTGATGTTGGGGGTATTAATTACCCTATTTTGCATTATTTTACTTGCCCGCATTGCATCCCTTCTAACTATCATATGCACCTGCGAACAAATATTTGAAAGGTAAAGAGCTTCCTCCGCAGCGGTATCTCCTGCCCCAACGATTGCCACTTCTTTTCCTTTAAAGAAAAAACCATCACACACCGCACAGGCACTCACTCCATATCCGTTTAAACGCTGCTCGCTTTCCAACCCAAGCCATTTAGCAGAGGCTCCGGTCGAAATAATTACCGAATCTGCTTCAACCCATTTTTCTTCATCAATTTCAACTTTATATGGCTGTGCTGTAAAATCAACTTTTGTTGCAAGGCCATAGCGAACATCCGTGCCCATTCTTTTAGCCTGGGTTTCAAAATGCACCATCATATCCGGCCCCTGTATGCCATCGGGATATCCGGGATAATTTTCAACTTCGGTCGTTATCGTTAGCTGACCACCCGGCTGAATGCCCTGGTATAAAACAGGGTTAAGTCCTGCCCTGCTTGCATAAATAGCAGCAGTATACCCGGCCGGTCCAGATCCTATTATTAAACAATGAATTTTTTCTAAAGAGCTGCTTTCCATATTTTATTTTTGTGTGTGCTAAATTACAAGTTTTATTTTTGCTATGCTTTGAGTTGCTTGCATTTTGAAAAAAGGCCGGTGTAGTTCCGGGGCAACTCCTGCGGGTTTGCAATTGTTCTGACAGTAGATTTCTATTAATTATTTGGGAATGACGACTGTTTTAGTGGAAGACCCATAACCATAAAAAGCGCCCAGAGCACCGTTGCTGATATTGCCGACTACTTTGTTGGGCTGCGCAAATGGATTACCAATACTTTGAAAAGCAAACTCCCACGTACTCCAAAATGTGTAAGTGGGCTTGTCGATATTGGCAATCTTTAGTGTTACAATATCGCCTCTTTTAAAATAATTTTCATCAAATGGAATTGGATTATTCCGGTTAATTCCCGGATCAACTTTTAACTGATAAGTTGAATTATCTATCACCTGGTCATCAAAAACGGAATTTTCTCCCGGCAAAAAGGGATTGTTGTTTTTACTGGTGAAGTATCTTACATAATTCCCAAGTCCTGGTGGGTCAGTAGCTTTCAACATCAGTATCACTTTGGTAGTATCATCCGAAAATGGTGCAGGTTTCCACCAAATCGAATCCAGGCGCTTTGCTAATTTAGGAATGGTTGTATTAGCGGTGTATTCCTTTCCTTCAACC
>JBBQQP010000021.1:0-20213 GCA_038215675.1 Chitinophagales bacterium
ACATGCGCTTCACCCGCTATGGCAATGTCTAGCTTGGTTCCAAACCAACCAGCCAGGCTATATGGATCAGCAGGATTGGCGGCCACACATATAAACCAATAGGCCAATAATATAAATGCACTTGCTACAAAAGCGCCCCGCTGTTTAAAGTAATGTGCTATAATGGATGCAAAGAAATAGCATAGTGCAATGCGTTGCAGTACCCCAAAAATACGCACGCCCATTAATTTCCCATCATCTGTAACGTACGACCATGGCTTACCTGTTAAGTAGTTAGCTTCCCATTTTATAAAGGGAAACCAGTTTAGAAACAGACCTATTAATAAAATCAGCAATGTTCTTTTGATGACTTTTTTCCAGAAGACAGCGTCACCTGCGGCTTCTAATTTCGGCAAAACGAACGCCATCGCATTACCAACAGCAAATAGAAAAAAGGGAAATACCAGGTCTGTGGGTGTAACGCCATGCCAGGGCGCATGTTCCAATGGTGGATAAATATGGCCCCAGCTTCCGGGGTTATTTACCAATATCATCAATGCCACAGTGGCACCACGAAATACATCAAGGGAATAGAAGCGTTGATTCATTGCGGACGGTTTCATTGAAAAGAAAAGGAAGGTAATTCATTCTTTTCAATCAACTCTAGCCAGTGCATTTCTTTTTCTGCTACCATTCGTATCAGTTCAATTCTAATTTAGAATAAACCTAAAAGCCAGATCAAGTAATTAAATGGAACACGATTCGTTAAAGAAGTTCTTTCAGTTGTTCAGGAGTTATTTCAGTATCCTCACGAAGAATTTTGAGAAGTAAACCTTTGGGGATTGGATCATTTTTGTGAACAGGAATCGTAGTAATTCGTCCATCGGTATGTTTCCTTCTGTGGTGTGAACCATTAATCCGGATAACGACAAATCCAAGTTTTTCCAGCAATTTTATAAACTCTTTGCCGCTGATAACGGGAAATTTCTCACTCATGCGGAAGCGGGCATTTTAAACTCCATTTCACGAACACCTATAAATTTATTTTCCTCTTCAAAAGGCTGTTCTGCGATGCATATTTCAACTACCTCTTTCAGATTTTCCAAAGCCTCATCTATAGTTTTACCATAGGAATGACAGGCCTTAAAGAGCGGGCATGAAACGATATAAATACCGTCTTCATCCGTTTCAACTATTATCGGTAAATGATACTTTTTCATATTACGAATATACTAAATGGCAGTATAGCATTCATTGTTTAAAATTTTTACCTTCTAATTCTTTTCACTCAACTCCAGCCAGCGCATTTCTTTTTCATCCAATAATTGAACAATGTTGCCAATCCGTTCAGCCGCTTTTTGTAGTTCATCAAAACCAGGATTACCCTCATTCATTTTTATTTCCAACACAGCTTTTTCTTTTTGCAACTCCGGCATTTCTTTGTCCAGCAATTCCAACTCTCTTTTTTCTTTGAAAGATAATTTTTGACCATTTGTATTGGAAGCTGCAACCGGTATAAGTTCTGCAACCTTTGATTCCTGTTTCATAATCTGCCGGTCATCCGTTAAGCTGCCGTTGGCAATTGCTTCCCTGTATTGTGAATAGTTGCCGGGATAGTCTCTTATTACGCCGTTGCCTTCAAAGGCAAACAGGTGATCCACCATTCTATCCATAAAATAGCGGTCATGACTAACAATCAAAATACAGCCGGGGTATTCCATTAAAAATTCTTCCAGTGTGCGCAGGGTTTGCAAATCCAAATCGTTGGTAGGTTCATCCAGTACCAGGAAGTTTGGATTTAAAAACAATACACTCATCAGGTGCAACCTGCGTTTTTCTCCTCCACTTAATTTACTGAGTGGGGTAAATTGCTGCTCTGCCGAAAAGCCAAATTTTTCCATAAACTGGCTGGCACTAATTTTACTGCCATCGTTCAGCGGAAAATATTCTGCCATATCCTTTACGTATTCAATGGCCCTTTTGTCTTCTTTGTATATCAATCCATCCTGGCTAAAGTTGCCAAATACTACCGTATCGCCATGATTGATTTTTCCACTATCCGGCTTCTCCTGTTGCAACGCAATTTTTAGAAACGTTGATTTACCCACGCCGTTTTTACCAACAACACCGATGCGTTCTCCTCTTTTAAAAGTATAGTCAAAACCTTTCATAATCTGGAGGTCGCCATAGCTTTTGTGTACTTTAATCAGCTCAAGGATCTTGCCACCAAGCCGGGTCATTTTTACCTGTAAGCTCACTTCTTCCACATCCTTTTTTAGTTTTACCCGGTCTTCTACTTCTGTAAATGCATCCTGCCTGCTCTTGCTTTTAGTAGTACGGGCTTTAGGTTGCTTGCGCATCCATTCCAGTTCTTTTCTAAAAATGTTTTTATCTTTTTGTAATTCGCTTTGTTGTACTTCCAGCCGCATACTTTTTTGCTCAAGGAAGTTGTCGTAGTTTCCTTTATACACGTACACTTTTTCTTCATCTATCTCAACAATTTCGTTGCAAACGGCATCCAGAAAATAGCGGTCATGCGTAACCAATAGCAAGGTAACTTTTGCGGCTGCCAGGTAATCTTCCAACCACTCTATCATCTCCACATCCAAATGGTTGGTAGGTTCATCCAGTATCAATAAGCAACGACCTTCGTGTAAGTCCGCTTCAATCAATGCCTGCGCCAGGGCTACTCTTTTCTTTTGCCCACCACTTAAATTCCCTACTCTTTCTTTCAGGTGATGCAGGTTCAATTTTCCTAAAATCTGTTTTAAGTCGCTTTCAAAACTCCAGGCGTTCAAATCATCCAATTTGGCCATTAGTTCGCCTAATTTGTCAATGTCTTCAAGGCCTTCTTCTAAAAACAACTCATATTCCTTCACCACTTTTACCACCGGGTTATCCAAACGCAACACATTGTCCCAGATGCTTTTATTGCCATCGAAGTCATTGTCTTGTTGCAGCATTACTACCTTAATATCCTTATGTACCCACACGGTACCCTCATCCGGCGTATCCAAGCCAGTGATGATTTTTAACAACGTGCTTTTGCCACTGCCATTGCGGGCCACCAAGGCAATTTTATCTCCTTCTTCTATATTTAAAGTGATATTCTTAAAAAGCGTTCTTATCCCGAAAGATTTACTGATATTTTCTATTGAAGCGTAATGCATGGCGGCAAAGGTAACGGAGAATCTTTTAATGGATAATTGATAATGGTGTTTAAAAATCGATAATGGAGGCCTGCTGCACATAAAACAGATGGATTACCCAAAAGCCGTTAAAAGGAACTATACCAGACTTGAACTTAAGTATTCAAGTCTAATCAGGTCATTCTTACCGAATTGAATAGCCTTAAGTGGCTTTATTCTTTTGGAATATATTCAGTTTGTTCCAATCTATATTACAAATTGCCGGAACAATTAAATAGACCCAAAATATACTTCTATAGCGAACAATGGCCCCAACATTTGGGATGGTGTAGCCGATGATTAGCATCATATTAAAAAAAAATGCCAGTCCGAATATATTGAAGAGAGCTATTGGGCCAGCTTGTTTTTTCCGAAAAAAAATGAATGCAATAATTAGTAATTGATATGTCAGCAATTCAAAAGCAGTTAATATAACAGATAATTGCGGAAACTCCCATAAATAGGGTCTCAACAGAGCGTGGTTGATTGCCTGGGGTAAATTAGCGACAAAACTTAGGAACTTTGGTTGCAACTCATTCATGGCAATATTGGTATTGCCTCCAAGTAAAGTACCGAAGTCGTTTTTGCGCTCAACTACCGCCGCAGGGATATTTAAAAATGATTGGGAAAAAGAGGATAAGAAAAACAGCAGGAAATAAAACGCATAAGTAATTACTAACACAAGTCGTCTTTTTTGCACGATGATCTTACAAAAAAATGTAGATAATATTGCGGGGAGAATGGCAATTACTACATAGTTTCTAAATAAGAAAATGATAAGCAACGACACGAAAAAAAAAGGGTAATATTTAAAGGGGGCTGGGCTAAGGGGAGTTAGGAACCGGTGAAATGTAAAGCTTAACATGCCGAGGCATAAAAAAACGATTCCGTCCTTATGAATACAGGAAGTGTACAATAATAAAGATGGCAAAAGAAAGCTTGCAATTAGAATGGCTAACTGCTGGCCCTTGTAAATTTCGGAGAAGATGCGGTAAAACGCTATATGGCCGAAAAACACAATTGTGCTAAAGATTACGGTATTAAAATAAAAATTACCCCATGTAAACAGGTCCAGTATCGCAATGAATTTATGCAACAAATTGAATCTTAAATAAGCCCAAAAACTATTTTCAGATTTAAACATGCCTCCAAATCCATAGGCATGGATGTCGTTTTTAAAATCGGTAAAAAAAAGTATAGGGTCAGATAATAGTAAATTGAAATGGAATTTGCCACCCTCATTATTGTCCAGATAGTCTACATTGGTAGACAAGTTCGTAAAATAATAGGCAGCTTGAAGACTGATTAGAATTTTGAAAGCCAATAATAATTGAACCCGACGGGAAGATAAATTGGTATGCCGGATAAACGAAATTCTCGGAATTAACCAAAAGCTAACTACCAGAAAAATCACAATAAACACAAATGAAACACTCATAAAGCCTGTGGGTTAATTTTCTGAAGGAAAATCTGTATGCGCTATTAACAAAGATAAGAACTGAACTATTAAGAGTTTAGTTGGGAAATATCGTAAACAAACACTGGCAAAAATGGTAGCGGAAGTCTGATTTCAGAAGTAGTTATCCATTTATCTCTCTTTGAATTTAGGGCAGATATCCAGTTAATGGCAGCAGGCTTTTGAATGCTGGTAGAAGTTGAATCAAAAGGAACTTTCTTATGCCGGTAAGAATTTTTCTAAATCATTAGTTTTACCCGATAACAGCTATTTTTAATATAAATTTGCCGAAATTTAAATTGTTCCAGTTACTATAAAATACTAACCAGAGCAAATTTTAAAAAACCATCATTCATTTTAGGCGTCGTACCTTAAAAACGAATTTAAAGCTAATTGTAAATGCTTTAAATAATAAATAAATGCAAAATATGAGAAAAATAATCCCGGCTTTTTTATTGTTTTTTTTCTTCCTTCAATCTTTTAATCTGGGTGCACAGGATCTATTAACAAGCAAAGATTTAAGTTCCATCGTTGTTGACAATTTATCAGAAAGTGATATCACAAAAATCAAAGCGCAATTACAAATAAATAACCTCACCATTGAACAGGCTGAACCAATGGCATTGGCTAAAGGTATGAGTGCCGGTGAATTTGCCAAATTGAAATTAAGGTTGGGGGTACAGCCATCCGTTGGCATAACCAGCGATAAAAGCGCAGCGCAAGTAAGAACCCAGGAGGTTGTTGTTAATAGCAAGGGAAAAGATATCGATAATATCAGGATTTTCGGATCGGAGTTATTTGATAATCCGGCCTTAAATTTTGAGCCGAATTTAAAATTAGCAACACCTGTAAATTATGTGCTGGGGCCAGGGGATGAATTACAGTTAAGTGTTTATGGCGTGCAGGAATTTAACACCGTTGCGGCAGTAACACCGGAAGGAAAAATAAATATTCAATTCGTTGGGCAAATTTCTGTTGCAGGTATGACGATAGAAGCTGCTACCCAAAAAATTAAAGCAGCCTTTGGCAAAATTTATAGTACGGTAAGATCAGGCCAATCCAAAGTTGGAGTGAGTTTAAGCCGTATCCGAACCATCAAAGTAACCATCATCGGCAGCAAGCTTCCCGGCAATTATTCCGTTTCGTCTCTTGCAACGGTTTACAATGCACTTTTCCTTGCTGGCGGTCCTTCTGAAAATGGTAGTTATAGAAACATCGAGTTGTTACGAGATAACAAACTGCTTACTACTGTTGATATTTATCAGTTTCTGGTTAATGGAAACCAGTCAGCCAATGTGGGTTTAAAAGACAATGATGTCATCCGCATTCCTGCATATTCCCACCGGGTAATTGTAGAAGGGCAGGTAAAAAGGCCGGGGATTTTTGAAATGAAAGCAAATGAAACTTTTACTGATTTGATATCCTTTGCAGCTGGATTCAATGAAATTGCTTACACGGCTTCGGTTAATGTGATTCAGAAAACAAGTAAAGAATACAAAGTAAAAGATATGAAGTCTACAGAATACAATATCTACCAGCCATTGGCGGGAGATGTATTCAAGGTTTCACAAATCCTAAACCGTTTTGAAAACAGGGTAAAGATTGAAGGAGCTGTTTTTAGGCCAGAAACTTATTCATTCAATGAAGGAATGCGTCTTGCTGATTTAATAACACAGGCAGATGGGTTGCGGGAAGATGCATACAGTAAAAGAGCAATTATCATACGGTTGAAACCAGATTTAACTACAGAAATAGTAAATGTGGATCTTGCGGCTGCGTTAAATGGAAATACGGAAGCAAATATTCAATTGAAAAGAGAAGATCAGGTAAAGGTGTATTCAATTTTAGACTTTAAAGAATATTACAATGTTACCATTAATGGAGAGATTAAAGTTCCCGGACAATACCAGTTTCGTGAAAAGCTGACTTTAAATGATTTGCTGATACAGGCTGGTGGATTAAGTGGCTCTGCTTCTAAAAGAGTAGAAATTGCCCGCATGATGAAATCGGAGCAAACGGATGATAACAATCCTAAAAAAGCTGAATTATTTAATTTGGAAATTGATGCATCGAATAATGAGCAGGTAAACAACTTTGAATTAATGCCATTTGACGTAATCAACATTCGAAAGATGGGCGTTTATGAAAAGCCACAGATGGTAGCAGTAAACGGGGCGGTAGCCTATGCTGGAATTTATGTATTGGGTAATAAGAATGAAAGGTTGCTGGATGTTGTTAAAAGGGCAGGTGGTTTAACTGCTAATGCGAATTTAGAGGGAGTAAAAATCAAGCGGCCGATACAGGCAAGTCAGATTGAAGAGTTGGAAAGTGTGAATATTAAATTGGGTAAAAATGATAGTATTCAAAACAAACTCACACAAAAATTGAAGGAGGAGCTGAAGTACGCAACAATCCCTGTAAACTGGAAAAAGATTATTGACGATCCTAATAGCAATACTAATATTACGTTACTGCCTGGCGATCAAATAGAAGTTGCTATCATCAACGAAAGCGTGAAGGTTGCTGGAAACGTACTGTTAACCTCGGAAATTCCCTATGAAAAAGGGAAAGGATTTAACTATTACATAAGTGCGGTGGGCGGCCTGGACAGCAAGGCCTGGAAGAAAAAGGCATATATCATTTATCCAAATGGCAAAGCTGCAGTTGCCTCTTCTTTCCTTTTTCTTAGGTTTTATCCAAAGGTTACCGCAGGTTCTCAAATAGTTGTTCCTGAAAAGCCTGAAAGAAACACAGCTACCATTAATGAAATAGTAAGTTTAGCGAGTGTCGTAGTAGGAATGACCGGAGTTGTAATTGCTATCCTTAGAAACTAGAAACTTCAAAAACACCCAACAATTAGTTCCGCTTGAGGGTTAAAATCTACAATCGATACTTTAAAACACAAAGCGTTTTTATAAGTTGTAATGCATTTAAAGAAAAAAATATTTAGTTAAATGGGCAAAGAAAATTTAAATGATGAAATAACTCTTAAAGAGTTGTTAGTGAAGATAAAGGCGTGGAACGATTATTTACTATCCAGGTGGTTGATAATTTTATCATTTGGCATTTTTGGGGGAGTTATCGGGTTACTTTATTCTTTTTCACAAAAACCTGTTTATACAGCTTCATTGACATTTGCACTTGAAGATCAACAGCAAGGTGGAATGTTTAGTGGTGCTATGGGATTGGCAAGTCAGTTTGGTTTCGATATTGGAGGAACTGGAGGAGGTATGTTTGTCGGAACAAATTTAATTGAGTTGTTTAAGTCTAGGAGGATGGTGGAACAGGCATTACTTAAGCCGATAAGTGTAAATGGCGAATCTATTTCATTTGCCGAAATGTTTATCGGAAATTCAAATTGGAGAGAAGGGTGGAATAAACGACAAGATTTAAAAAGCATCAATTTTTTACCAAACGCAGATCGACAGCAATTTAACAGGGTACAGGACAGCTTGATGGGCGTAATATACGAGTCAATTTCAAAAGGCAATTTGAGAGTTGAACAAAAGGATAAAAAGGTAGATATTATTACAATTGAATTAGAATCAGGTAACGAAAATTTTGCAAAATTTTTTAGTGAAGCCTTAGCTAGAGAAGTATCAGATTTTTATGTTTTAACTAAAAGTAAGAAAGCGAGACTTAACTTAGATATCCTGGTCAAGCAAACTGATTCGATAAGAGGTGAGCTAAATGGTGCTATTACCGGCGTTGCTATTGCCAATGACATTACTTTTAATTTGAACCCGGCTTTAAATGTACGCAGAGCACCGTCTGCCCGAAGACAGGTAGACGTGCAGGCAAATACTGCTATTCTTACTGAATTAGTAAAGCAAACAGAACTCGCCAAAGTGGTTTTAAGAAAAGAAACGCCGTTAATACAGATTATAGATAAACCAATTTTCCCACTTAAAAAAACAAAATTTGGTAAACTAAAGGGAATTGTAATTGGAGGTTTATTTGCTGGAATAATAATTCTCCTGATATTGATTATAAAACGTGTTTTGAAACAATTAAGTAATGCATAATTAGAATGAGGCAATATGATTATTTATATTCTTTTCTTTTTAATTGTCTTTTTATTTACAATTTTAGGAGCCCAGGTTTTTGGCAAAAACAGCATCAAGACTATTGCCATTCCTTTGGCAATAATGGTTTTATTCGCTGGCCTCAGAGGTAATGTGGGTACTGATACTTTCGCTTATAAATCGTTTTTTAATTCACTTGGGTCAGATAAGGATGTAAATGTCGCTTTTGAACCTTTATTTGTTTTTTATTCCTATGTAATAAGCATTATCTGGCCCAATGATCAGTTTTATATTTTTATAATTTCCATTACATCCGGAATTCTTTTATATTTTAATTTAAAACTGATAGAGGAGAAGTCTTTGTTTTTATTATTTTATCTCTCTACCTATTTTATAATGTTCAATATGAATCTCATGAGATTCGGGATTGCTATATTGGTAATCAGCTATCCGTTTTTGAGGCACTTGCGGGGTGAAAAATCAAAAGTATGGCAATACTTCATTGGCTTTTTAACTCATTTTGCCACTTTATTCACTTTATTTATTGTAATAAAAAAGAAGCATGCAATCAAATCACTGGTATTTTTAGGAGTCTTTTTTTTAGTATTGGGAAATTTTTTGGTTGACAAATTTTTGAAATATTTTTTAATGTCTCTGTTTTCAATTGGACATTTTCAACTGGATTTTGGATTATTACTGGAGGTATTTATTTTAATTTTATTGTTTTGGATAAATAGAAACAATATCAACGGAAGCCTTTTTTTTCTTTTATTCCTTTACATACTGTTAAGAAATCTTAGTTTTCTATTTGACATGCTACAGCGTTTTGCATACATAAGTGGCTTTCTGGTTTATCTTCACTTTTTTTATAAAAGGAAAAACTTGTACACAAGAGTCCTGATTATTTTTTTAATATTTTTTAATTTTTACAGGACTATGATGTTTATTTATAATAGCGACACTGCGATAAATGACCTAATTGCATCATATCCTGGATTTAGCTCGCTTTATTCTCAAACAAAATGGTTGCCGTTCAAATTTTTCTGGGAAAAATAAGCGTCTTGTTTTGATATTAAAACCCATTTTAGAATAAGAGAAAGAAGCAGTGAAAGTGCATATAAATACAAGGTTGAATCTGTTTTTTAATTGATAACTTGAATGTGAATATGATAATTGTAAAATTAAAGGGGGGATTGGGAAACCAAATGTTTCAGTATGCTATCGGACGTAGAATTGCAGTTGTAAATAACGTTCCATTAAAATTAGACCTTAAGTGGTTTGATGATACCGGGAAAGATACTTTACGTGAATATGAATTGAAACATTTAAAAATCAATGAAGAATTCGCGACTCCTGAGGAGATAAAAGGAGTGTTAAACCACAAGTTTTTTTTTAATGCTTTCAGCCGTTTCGGTAAACAATTAATTCCTTTGAACCGGTTTTCGCATATTAGGGAAACCAACAAAAGTTTTGAGCCGGAAGTGATGCATTTGCAGGATAATGTATACCTGGATGGTGTTTGGGCAAACGAAAGATACTTTACTGATATTAAAGACTTGATAAGGGAAGACTTCCAGTTAAAGAACCCATCAGACGAAGCAAATACCGAACTTTGTCAAATGATTGAGTCTGTGAATTCTGTTGCTGTTCATGTTAGACGCGGCGATTACGTGTCAAACCAGGTTACGAATAGATATCACGGCCTTTGCTCACTTGAATATTATGCTTTTGCAATCGCATCACTTGCAGACAAAGTTAAAGATCCCCATTTTTTTTTATTTTCTGATGATCCGCAGTGGGTAAAAGATAACATAAAGGTGAATGCGCCGGCAGTTTATGTTAGTCATAATACAACAGGAAAGGGATATGAAGATTTAAAGCTTATGAAGAGTTGTAAACACAATATTATTGCCAACAGTAGTTTCAGTTGGTGGGCTGCATGGCTAAACTCCAATCCTGATAAAATTATTTTTGCACCGTTGAAGTGGGCCAATAATCACGAGGCAAATAGTAAAAATAACTTGCCGGCGAAATGGAATGCAATTTGAAGTACCAAGTTTAAGAGGTTTTGCAACATCCGGTATTATTTCAAATAATAATAAAAGTAGTCTGGATAATTTGATACAACAAAGAGTAGACGCTTTGAGTGACACAACAATTTGTAAATCTTTATAGTGCATTAGTAAAAGCATAAAAAATATTAAGTCGGTATTTTGCTGACAAGTTAGGGTGAAAAGGCAAATTTGAATTTACTTTATGATTGATTATATCGGGACTAACAAAAAGAAGGTACTGGGTAAAAATGAAACGATAAGTGTAATTATACCAACTTTTAACCGCCAGGAAACTTTGTTGCGTGCTATAAACAGTGTCCTGAAACAAACTTATCCTGTACACGAAATAATAGTTTGTGATGATGGATCAAATGATAATTCAAGAAGTATTATCATGGCGTTGAATAATCCCTTAATAAGATGGATTGATTGTGGTAGAAACGGTATGCCTTCAATTCCGAGAAATCTGGGGATAAAAGCTTCAACAGGAGATTGGATTGCATTCTTGGATAGTGATGACGAATGGTTATCTAATAAGATTGAACTGCAGGTTAGTTTCCTGAAAAAAAGCAATGGGATAGCAGTTTCGTGCAATGCATTTCGCATTATCAACAAAGAGAATAAAGGAGTTTATCTCAATTTTCGAAAGAAACTGATATCTTTTCAAGATTTTCTTCGTACTAACAATGTTATATGTAGCTCTGTTTTAGTTAAAAAAAGTTTATTAGAAGACATGTCTTTTTTTCCGGAAGAGGCGGAGTACACATCCATTGAAGATTATCTACTTTGGTTACGCCTTTCTACGAAGATTGACTTTTTATATATTAACCAACCGCTTCTGAAATATTATGATGACCCTAAGTCATCGATACGTATTTTTTTTGAGGATGTAAAAGAAATACAAAGGGCTGCTTTTAAAAATTTTATTAAGTGGATAGAGGAAAATGAAATACTTCTTAAAATTGAGTATAAAAGACAACTTATAGCTGCCATCGATGAGGTTTTTATTGAAAACAAACCTTCTTTTTTTAATAGACTAAAGCAACGGGTAAAAAAAATAATAATTTTAGTAAAGCTCTAGTCTATTTTATGAAACCGAATTTAACGAAAGAAGAAACGAGTCGAAGGGTGAAGCTTCAGGATGGCTAATGATTAATAATTTACAATTGTTTAAGGGAAAATAAGAATTTCCAACTTTGGACCGATTTTTCGAAACACAATCATATTTAAATATAGAATATTATTTTATAACGATTGATGAGTTTAAATTAGGTCAATAACTGAACTGCTTTAATCGACTTGGAAATTACTTTTTCAACATCTGTAAGGCTAAATCTCAAATAATGAGTTTTAAAAACATAAAAAATTAACCGTGAATTTTGACAGAAAAGACTACATCAATCAACCCCTTGCAATCGAAACAGAACTTAAATTGCTATTTGATCAAAATGCTGCATTGAATATTTTCGAAATAGGTGCATGCGAAGGCGAGGAAAGCATTAAATATTCATGGCTTTTTCCTCATTCTAAAATATATTGCTTTGAGCCTTTACCAGATAATATTAAATTGATTCACGATAATTTTTTGAGATACGGTGTTTCAAATGCTATATACTATAATAAGGCTCTCTCATCGACAAACGGAACAGCGGAGTTTTATGTATCTTCTGGCAGACCAAAAGGTGTTATTGAATCTGACTGGGATTATGGCAATAAGTCAAGCTCCCTTTTAACTCCGGCAAAACATTTGGAAACAGCTAAGTTTATTCATTTTGAAAAGAAAATCGAGGTAGAAACAATTACGTTAAAATCTTTTTGCAGCGCTAATGGTATCAACTCCATTGATTTTATTCATATGGATGTGCAAGGAGCAGAGTTAATGGTTTTAGAAGGAGCCGGAGACTTAATTTCATCAATTAATGCAATTTGGCTTGAAGTGTCGAAAGTAGATTTATATAAAAATCAACCATTGGCAAAAGACGTGAAAAAATTCATGAAAGACAACAAGTTTATTTTAGTAACAAGCGAAATAAATGGTATACAGGGTGATCAGCTTTATATTTCAAGTGAATTCCACAAAAGGCATAAAGCAGCATTATCCATAAAGCTTTTACAGATTAAGTCTTTCATAAGAGGTATAAAGAAAACAATCATTCAATAATTATTGCAGAATCTTTATTTCTTTATTAGGCAATGCGTACCTAAAAATTGAGCAATACTCACTCATTTTGTAAAGCTCGATGGTACTTTAAGAACGACAGCTAAGAAGCCAATAGGTTGAAAACTAAAATATCAATTAAAAAAAAGCTTTCTTATAATTTCGGAAATAAAATTTTTACTTGTATCGATGTTATTTTGGCCTAACGGAAGGAGTGTGTATAATAAAACGATTGATATTTTCAATCAAAATACGATCAATTTAAATCTTTCAAATAATGAATCTTTAAATCTTCGTTATAGATTTTCTGGAAGTAATGGCATTAAGAACTGCCTTAACATAGGTAAAAGTGCTAAAAATATGATTTTTGACAGAGATGCTAAGGCAAAGGAAATGGTTAAAGCCCGTTGCTTTAAAATAAACGCAGGCAGTAGTTTGAAGTTATCCTATTATGTAAAAGAATTGGTACAACATATCAAGTCGGGAGCGAAATCGCAGTATGTGAATCCATAAATGATATAATTGGACAAATTCATTATTACATTAATAATGTGGCAGAAAGCGAAAGTGTTGGGGAGCAAGTACATGCCCGTATCTTTAAATTTCACAAAATGGAAAGTCGGTTTTCTAATTTATTTAAAGCAATTGAGTTGAAAAACTGGGGAAATGGATAAAAATATTTACGAGAACCAAGCCAACGCGAAGTTTAGCAATAACTCAGCAAATCAATCCTCTAAATTGAGTTCATTTAAATCACTTTTAGCTATTTTTAAAACCTTTTCAAAGCATCAAAACCTGGCAGAAATTGGATGGTTGATCCTAGGGCAGTTAATTTCAGTTGTATTGGGGTTTGTTTCAATGAAGTTTTTAACTTCAATGGGTACAAAAGAATTTGGAAAGTATGCCTTGGTTTTAACAATCGCCGCCTTTGTATCAGCAATTCTATACGGCCCCGCTGAACAAGGATTTGTAAGATTTTATTTTGAATATGCAAATAAAGGCAACGCAAGAACATATGTAGCACTATTTTATAAATTTCTAATCCGAACGGGAATGGGATGGTTGGTAATTATATTACTTGCAATTCCAGTCAATAACCATTTCAGGGCATCTGAATCTGCTTTTGGTATATTAATTATGGGATTGTATATAATAGCATTCTGCAGCTCCAATCTTTACAATTCAATGCTCAATATTCTCAGAAAAAGAAAAATAAATACAATCCTGCAGGTAGTTGAAAGATCGCTCATTATACTCTTTGTTTTTTTAATGACCTTAACAACAACCCTAACAGCAAACACTGGTTTTCTGGCTATTTTAATAGCTTTAATATTGGTGATTTTTCTAAAAACAATTGTACTCAGCAAGTTTATTCCGATTGGTAATGCATTGAATAAAAGCGAACTGGCGGCGATAAGAAAGGAAATGATAAAAGTTATTGCAACATTTAGTTTTCCGTTTGCAATATGGGGAATAACAGGATGGCTACAATCAAACAGCGAACGCTGGGTTATTGCGAAGTATCTAACTACGGCGGATGTTGGTATATTTTCTGTAATGGCAATTTTGGCAAATTATTTGGTTGCATTACCAAGTGGTATAATTTCGCAGTTTATGCAACCTATAATTTATGAAAATATTTCAGCCACCGCGGATGCTCAAAAGATCGCAAAAGGATTTAAAACATTAAAGTATCTAATTGCAATAAATATTATGCTCGCTGTATTTGCAACTCTTTTTTCAACATTTCTTGGTAAATATTTGATTCTTTTAATAAGTAATAAAGAGTTTGCCGCTTATTGGTTTATCCTGCCATTGTTATGTTTGGGTGCCGGACTCTTTAATATTGCTCAAACACTGATAACAATAGGTGTGGTTAGAAATGTCCCCAAAATATATTTATGGCCAAAGGTTATTACAGGTTTTTTTGCCCTGTTTTTAAACATTTTATTTATTTCCCGATTCGGAATAGTTGGAATTGCTATTTCATTAGCTATTACGGCCCTATTCTATTTGGTTTTTATAATTTTTGTTAATAACCGGTTAACTAGATCTTAAATGATAAATTAGCTAAAAAATTTCGGTAAGGGTTATTGAAATCATTTCGAATGAATAAAGTCGAAAAATCGGCTCGTTATAATTAATTAAAATACATGTTTTTTTGCCATGAAAATTTTACATACTGTTGAGTTTTATACCCCCTCCAGCAATGGTATGCAGCAAGTGGTGAAGCAATTATCTGAAAGACTTGTAAAAGCAGGTCATATTGTAACAGTAGCGACAAGCCATGATAATGCAAGAAAAGAAGTGATAATTAATGGAGTTAAGATTGAGGGATTCAAGATATCAGGGAAGGCAGTAGGCGGATATAATTCGGAAATTTCGGAGATCAAACGGTATGAGAATTTTCTGATCAACTCCAATTTCGATATTATAACAAATTTTGCTGCGCAACAGTGGGCAACAGACCTTGCTCTTCCTATCCTTCAAAATTTACATGCTATTAAGGTTTTTGTACCAACAGGATTTTCAGAACTAAATAGTTTAAAATTCAAAACTTACTATGAAAATATGAAAACCTGGATGAGGTACTATGATATGAATGTATTTTTATCAAATGACTACGGAGATATCAATTTCGCCCGTGAAAATGGAATATTCAAAACAGTTGTAATAGCAAACGGAGCTTCAAGTGAAGAATTTATTGTAGATCCGGGAATTAATCTTCGCAGACAATTGCAAATACCATCCAGTAATTTTTTAATACTTCATGTTGGCACACATACCGGGCTAAAGGGGCATACTCAAGCCATTAAAATTTTTAAAAAAGCAAAGATATCAAATGCAACATTTTTAATCGTTGGGAATCATGTTACTTCAAAAATATCTATTATAGCTACTTCGAAATTTATTATTAAAACGTTAGCCAATCTTTTCTCGCACTTTTCGGGGAAAGTTCATTTTCCTGCATGTTGGTTTACGTGTCATTCAAAAATGAGGTTGTTCAATCTCTCTTTTCCATCCATTTCTAGAAGCAAACAACTTTTGGTTAAAAATTTAACACGCAAAGAAACGATTGCGGCCTACATGGCAGCAGATTTATTTCTATTTCCATCCAATATTGAATGTTCGCCCATAGTATTGTTTGAAGCGATGGCATCAAAAACGCCATTCCTGACAACAGATGTTGGAAACGCAAAAGAAATTATTTCTTGGTCAAAATCTGGCCTGTTATTGCCGACCAAAAAATTTAAATCTGGAATAAGTATAGCTGATGTTGATGGGTCAGCAGTCATATTGAAAAATATTTGCACTGATGTAAAATTAAGAGAAGAAATGAAAAGCAGTGGCTTTGAAGTATGGCAAAGAAATTATACCTGGGAAAAGATATCGTCAAGCTACGAGACTCTATATTATTCCTTATTACACGGAAGGGAGGCACCTGCTAATAATAGTTTATAATATCTGTGCAATATGATTGCCAAAATTATAATGCGTAAATTGCCTTTTTTCTTTTAAAGATTGCTAAAACGATCATCAACTTAGATAATTTAATAATTAGAATTAATGATAAAAAAAATAATCAAGAACTTTTATCCCACATATGAAGGTAAATTTAATGGCAAAGAGTTTGAGGTTAATAACTGGGATCTTTCGACTTTTATCCTTAATGACATAATTCCTGCGGTCGGCGTTCGTCCCTTTCCATTGAATGAACTTTCTTTGATGGTTTCATCTGTTGCGTGGGTAAGGCCTTCTCATATATTTGAGTGGGGTACTCATATTGGAAAATCGGCAAGGGTATTTTTTGAAACAAGCAAGTTTCTTAAGATTAATACGCAAATACATTCAATTGATTTGCCGGATGAGGTTGAACATTCTGAACATCCCCACAGTAAAAGAGGTAAATTAGTAAGGGGAAAAAAGAACGTCTTCTTGCATCAAGGTGACGGCGTAGACACGGCATTAAATTTATACGAAAGTTTTGAAAATGATGCTAAGGTATTATTTTATTTGGATGGAGACCATAGCTATGATACTGTTTATAGAGAATTGTTTTCTATTCTCAAAAGAGTAAACCGACCGTATATAATTTTACACGACACATTTTACCAAACGGAAGAATCGGGTTATAATATTGGGCCAGCCAAGGCTATTGAAGACATAATTTCGGAGTTTAAAGACATCAAATTTAAGCGGATTGACACGTCTACAGGTTTACCGGGGATGACATTTTTATATACATGTTAATAAAAATATTGTTCAAATTGATTTCAATTAATAATAAAAGCATTACATCTCGACAATATAATAAGAAAGGAAGAGTTTTAAAATCGAAAGGACACTAACATTACTTCAAGAAAAATAATTTAAAAATTATTGGAAATGGATTTTGGTTTTGAACAATAGTTGAAAGAGATAAGAGCATTGGCAAAAGTTCGTTTACAAATTACGCACAACTTAAATTACGTTAGTAACAGGAGTTTTATGGGAGGTGGATCAACATTTTTATGTTATTTTTGGTGTCATGTACATCCTTGCTTTGACGAACTTAAGTGACTAATATGCAAATTAATTCTATAGAAACAGTTGTAGGTTGCGAAAAGTGGATATCTTCTGATTGTGCATATTCTAGACATATCTTAATTACAATGTTAATAATTTCAAATGAATGCTTTTATTTTTAGGGTAAATTAAAAAAGGGAGCTAATGTATCAAGATCACCCTCCACTTCTGACTATTGGATTACCATTCTATAATAATGAAGATACTTTACAACAGGCTATCACGTCAGTAATACTTCAATCATATAAAAACTGGGAATTGATATTGATCAATGATGGTTCTTTTGATGCTTCAAATGATATTGCTTTTGAAATCGCAAAAACTGATCAGAGAATAAAGTTGATTGATGATAAGAAAAACAAGGGCCTTGTTTTTAGGCTAAACCAGATAATCGATTTGGCAAATGGCGAATATATTGCGAGGATGGATGCAGATGATATGATGCTTCCTGAAAAATTGAATATACAGATACATGCATTAATCCAAAATAAGAAAATTGATGTTATTGACACTGCTTCTTATACAATTAATGAACGGGATGAGCCTATTGGAATGAGAGGAACCCAAGTGCTGAATACTCAGGATAAAAAGGGTGCACTAAAGAGCGTATTGCTTTTTCATCCAACTGTAATAGGCAAAACAGAATGGTTTAGAAAAAATAAATATTCAGAAGATTTTATAAGGGCAGAAGACTATGAATTATGGTGCAGGACATTTAATGACACTGTTTTTTTTAGGATCAAAACTCCTCTATTTTTATATAGGGAGGGAAATGTGAACGTAAAGAATTACGCATTGAGCATGAAAACGGTTCGTAAAATATTGCGCCAATATGGTCCCAGTGTTTTATCAAAACATGAGTATATTAAAGAAATTATCAAAACATATTTAAAATCGTATTTATATAGGTTTTTTGGAGTATTTAATTTGCAACAGTATTTATCGGCCAAAAGAAATGTGAAATTAAATAATTACCAGGTTACCGAAATCAAGAGTCTCATTAGTCTTATCAAAAATAAAGTATAGCTGTCCAAGACATTTTTATGATTTTTAAAAATAAAGTTTTACATGTTGTAAATGTTTCTTTTGTATTACCCTATTTCATAGGCGATCAATTTACTTATTTATCTGAAAAAGGGTTCGAATTTCATGTAGGATGCACACCCTCAGACCATTTGATAAAACTTTCGCACGAAATGAAATTTAAGATTGTTGAAATCAATATTGTTCGGGAAATTAATATTATCGAAGATATCCGTTCCATAATAACACTTTATAAATACATTAAAAATAATAAAATAGACATTGTTATAGGGCATACACCAAAAGGAGGAATGAGTGCAATGATCGCTGCTTTTTTGGCAGGGGTAAAAAAGAGGGTTTACTTTAGGCACGGGATAATGTACGAAACTTCGACAGGCTTTAAAAAATTCATGCTCAAAAATATTGAGCGTTTTACCGGTGCACTGTCAACTCAGGTCGTGTGTGTAAGCCGGTCGGTTTTGGAGTTATCCAATCGTTCCGCATTAAGTAAACCGTCAAAAATTATTATTTTAGGCAATGGTACCTGTAATGGAATTAATCTCGAAAAATTTTCGAAAACTAACAGGGATCTTCAACATACAGAAAGAGCGAAGAAAGTTGACGAGTATATCGTAGGGTATGTAGGACGGTTGGTGAAAGATAAAGGTATTGAAGAGTTGATAGCTGCATGGAAAATTGTATTACAAAGATTTCCAAATACTAAATTGTTAATCGTTGGCCCTTTTGAAAAAAGAGATTCCGTTTCGTTGTGCACAATCGAATATATTAAAACTGAACAGTCAATTATATTTGCTGACCTCGTTGAGGATACAAGACCCTTTTATAACAAAATGGACTTATTAATTTTACCTTCATTCAGGGAAGGCTTTCCTACGGTTGTTTTAGAGGCTTCTGCCATGGAACTTCCGGTTATTACTACACGTTCTACAGGCTGTATTGATTCGATTGTTGAAAACGAAACTGGTATTTACACAAACATTGACAGTGAAGATATTGCTTCAAAAATTTGCTTTTATATATCAAATCCAGAAATAGGTAAGGTTCATGGTTTAAATGGAAGAGAATTTGTCAAGCGTAATTTCAATCAGGAATATATTTGGGAACAAATTGAAAGAAAAATTTTAAAAAACTAAACCTTTTATACTTAGTTTTTCTCATGAAAACTGATGGATTTGATGCCGTGTTTGCAACCGAGTTTTATAACCTGAATTGAATACACCAAAAATTTGCTCTTTGAATAATAGCAAACCAAAGTGCAGTCAGTTGATTTGAGATTACTTCCACTACAATTTTCCAATCAATCTATCGGCAATAGATATATCTACCTGTACCGTCCTCTTATGAATCAGTGATATTTTATTGTGATATTTTGCGCTTGATATACTCAATAATACCAGTTTTAGCGATTTAATATCTCAAATCCTTTAATTTTATCAATAAATCATTTTAATGTCACACACAATCCTCCTCACAGGTGGCGCCGGCTTCATTGGCTCCCACCTTACCCGTCTTTTTGTAACAAAATATCCGGATTATAAAATAGTCAATATCGATAAGCTTACCTATGCAGGTAACCTCGAAAATCTTACGGATATTGAAAACAATCCCAACTACCAATTTGTAAAAGGCGATATTACAGATATGGCTTTATTAAAGCAGTTGTTTGAAGAGCATCAATTTACCGCCGTATTGCATTGTGCTGCCGAAAGTCATGTTGACCGGTCTATCACCGACCCGCTGGCA
>JBBQQP010000022.1:0-19839 GCA_038215675.1 Chitinophagales bacterium
TAAGTTAAAACTTGTGTTATCTTAAACCTATTCAGAGTCGTTGCAAAAAAGTCTGCCAACCTTATACAGGAGTATTGTCATAGTTTTAGTGCTAAAGTTGGCAACCTTTTATCCTTCAATTAATGTTTAACATAACACCAGTTGATTGAAAAACCTTTCAAAAGTTGAATGTGCTATGGAACGGAGGATAAATTTCACGTCAATAAAGGTTTTAGTTGAATATTATTGCCTGTCCGATGAATAAGCCGTCTTGTAGCAAAAAATCATCTACACGGCAACCGAATGCTCAGCTACATAATATTTTTTGCAAAGCCGCATTTACTTCTTCAGCCTTATTCATGATCATAAAATGTCCACCATCTTTAATGATATAGTTTGGCGTAAGCTTATCTAAAGGAAATATTTTATCAGCATCGCCATGAACATGATAAATGGGAGATGGCTGCAAATCGTTGCGCCAATTTAAAACTTCATTAATTGCCCAGTCCATATAAACCTGTGGTGCATTTTTTCGGTAAGAACGAACCAATTCTATTTCATCCGGAAGTGTGATACCGATAAACCTGTTTTGAATCGGTTCTGTAAGCCTGGAGGAACGCATGGGTAGAATTCTGTTCAGCTTTAAGCTTCCTGCAAGCCTCATCCATTTAGGCATCTCTTTATTTGACTTAATACTTGAGATTAATATTATTTTCTCAACAGGTATCAATTTTGAAATTTCTATACTCATCATTCCACCAAAAGAGAGCCCCATCAAAATGGGATTTTCTGCTGTAATGCCTTTGCTCATCCTGGTTGCATATTCGGTAATGTTTTCTTTTGGTAAAGGAGTTAACCAGGGCAGGCAGATTAAATGATATCCTTCCACTTTTAAACGGGAAAAAGCCCGCTCATCAGCACCCAATCCGCTTATACAATAAATTGTTTTCATTATGCAAGTAGGTTTTTGAGGTGAATTATTGTAAAAAAATTCAATATTAAATATCGATTAAAAGAAACCAATCCAACCATGATACATCATTTACATCCCTTTCCTTTTTTGGTGCCATTCAAATCCGTCATACTTAAATAGCAGATAAAACATACACCTATTTATTGGGTAGAACGTATGTTTCAACGTCCTCAAGAGTAATAGTTTTTCCGGAAAGAATGATCAATCGTTCCACCACATTTCTAAGTTCACGGATATTACCCGTCCAATTGTATTGCTGCAATAATTCCATCGCATCATTTTCAAGAACTTTTTTTGTTTGCCCATATTCGGTCGCAATCATTTCGAGGTAATAATCGATTAAAGCCGGAATATCTTCCCGCCGCTCGTTCAACGAGGGAACATGTACAATGATAACACCGAGGCGGTGGTACAAATCCAGGCGGAAATTTTTGTCCTCCACTTCTTTCAACAGATCTTTATTGGTTGCTGCCACTACCCTGACATCTACATTGATATCCTTATCTGCGCCCACTCTGGTTATTTTCCCTTCCTGCAGCGCACGCAATACTTTGGCTTGTGCACCTAAACTCATATCGCCTATTTCATCTAAAAACAGCGTACCGCCACTTGCCTGTTCAAACGTGCCGATCCTTTGTTTAATAGCGGAAGTGAATGAACCTTTTTCGTGGCCAAACAGCTCGCTTTCAATCAGCTCACTTGGTATAGCAGCACAGTTCACTTCTACCATCGGCCCGGTGCTGCGGTTACTTTTTTCGTGTAGCCATCTTGCAACCAATTCTTTTCCCACACCGTTTTCACCGGTTATTAAAACCCTTGCATCTGTGGGTGCTACCTTTTCAATGGTCTCCTTTATTTTCTTAATTGGAGCGCTATCACCAATCATTTCCTGCACCTTGCTTACCTTTCTTTTAAGCACTTTGGTTTCAGTAACCAGCGTCTGTTTATCCAACGCATTTCTCAATGTAATCAGCAGGCGGTTAAGGTCTGGCGGCTTACTGATGTAATCGAATGCACCTTTTTTAACCGCTTCAACTGCAGTTTCAATATTACCATGCCCGCTTATAACGATGATGGGCACATCGGGATTGATCAATTTTGCTTTTTCTAAAAATTCAAGCCCGTCCATCTTTGGCATTTTAATATCGCAGAGCACTACATCAAACGCAGCAATGGTAAATTTCTTTAATCCTTCTTCACCATCTGCCGCTTCTTCTATTTTATAACCTTCGTAACTTAAAATTTCGGATAAGGTTTTTCTGATTGCTCTTTCATCATCTATGATAAGAATACTAGCCATGTTATTTTTCATTTTTTTGTGGATTAGAAGCGTAATTGCATCCCAATCGGGAACGTCAAAATTAATGATTTATGCAGTCTAAACCGTATATCCTGTTTTGCTTCCTTATCATTGTGTCCTGTAATGATAACACGGCATCTTCTTCCCAATCGTATGGCATCACCGAAAGGTTGCGGGTTTATAAAACCAGCGAGTTGAATCCATTTAAAAGCATTAACGAAATACCATTGCCTGCGGGATTTACCAGGTTAAAAGAAACGAGTGGCTCATTTTCAAACTGGCTTTTAAAACTTCCTTTGAAACCAAATAAAACGGTCTATCAATTTGATGGAAAGGCAAAGACAAATCAGAACGCACAATTTGCAGTACTCGATATCAGCGTAGGCAATAGAGATTTGCAGCAATGCGCAGATGCAGTAATGCGCTTAAGGGCTGAGTATTTGTTTGCCATCAAAGAATATGAGTCCATACACTTTACAGACAATGAAGGTAAAGGCTACCAGTTTAATCCGCCATTTACTTCCGTTCATTTGCAGCAATACCTGCAGGGCGTGTTTGGTATGTGTGGTACTGCATCTTTATCTAAACAACTAAATAGGATTCCGATGAATGATATGAAGCCCGGGGATGTAATGATCCGAGGTGGATTTCCGGGGCATGCCGTTATGGTAATGGATATCGCTACAAATTATTCAGGAGAAAAAATTTACCTGCTGGCGCAAAGTTATATGCCTGCACAGGATATTCATGTATTGATTAACCCGGCTGATAAAGGACTATCTCCATGGTACCTGGTGAGCGAGGCAGCATTGATTCAAACACCGGAATACACTTTCAGCAAGGGAGAATTGAAGCGGTGGTGAAGGAAGGAAACCCCTTAATTCTCTTAAGGGGACTTTGAAAGAGTTAAATATTTTGAAGTTACTGATGATGAGTATTAGCACGCTTTCTGATAGACATGAAAATCCGGATTGATCCTGGAGTTTAATAGAAACCAAACAACGATATCAAAAAAGCCCACCAAAAAATTTGAAGGGCCAATTGAATTGAATGTTTTGAGATAACGAAGCTACGAATTGAAATTCATTCCGGGGTGCCGGCTTCGGGCACCGGAGGTGTCGGGTTGATCATTCCTTCTGCCACCGTTAAATCGACCGGACGGGTGATTTTGATATTACTTTCCTCCCCTTCTATCAGGTGAACTTTCATCCCGAAAGCTTCTGCCACTGTAGCTTCATCAGTGAATTTGTCTTTATAATCAATTTTATAAGCCGGTAATAAAATTTTGCTGTGAAAAGTTTGCGGGGTTTGTACCAATTTGATTTTACTCCGTTCCAACGGCTCATTGCTATCTTCAAGCACCATCCTTACGCTATCCTTTGAATCAATAACAGGAATGGCAGACCCAAATTCGATGGCGCCTTTGTAACAACGTTGAATCAGATCAGTAGATAGTAAGCAACGTACCCCGTCGTGCACAAATATGATACTCTCTTCAGTAATTAACTGCAATCCATTTTGAACCGAATGAAATCTTGTTCTGCCACCGGCTGTAATTCTTATACGATCATAGTCAAAAAAAGCATCGATGATCTCCTGCCCTGCCGCAATATGATCTTCGGGCAATACCAAAATAATCTCCAGATCTTTATAAGATTTTAAAAAAGTATTGAGCGTATAGTACAATACAGGTTTACCATTTAAAAGTAGAAATTGTTTGGGCATATTTGCGTTCATCCTGCTACCGCTGCCTCCGGCAACTATTACTGCATATTTTTTCATTGGTACAAATTTATAAATATTCGGTTACAATTGAATTATGTAAGTATTTTGCACACATGTTTTTGAAAAAAAATAGCTTCTTTTTAATAATCTGTATTACTTTTTTCAGTTGCAACACCCGTGAACAGCAAATGCAGCATGTAATGGCCCTGCAGCAAATGAATGATTTAGCCACTGTGGAATACGTTGTAACAAAGATGATCCGTGCAAATGACAACCAAACCTGGTATAAAATAGGTGACAGAAAGATACTAATGAGTTGTAAAGCAACTATCACCGCAGGCATTGATCTATCTTCCATTACAAGGGAGCAGGTGTTGATTGATGATAAAAACATTCAACTATCGCTGCCGCATGCCAAATTAATTTCCATCAATATCAAACCAGAAGACATCAACATTGAATACCAGGAAGTGGACCTGTTGAGACAATCTTTTACAAGTGAGGAGAGAAATGCCCTTGCGTTGCAAGCAGAAAATCAACTAAAAGCCAGCATATCGGAATTGGGTGTTTTGCAAACTGCAGAAACAAATGCCTCTTTATTTGTAACCAATTTCCTTAGCCGACTAGGGTACGAAACCATCAAAATAAATTTTGACCAAAATAAAACGATCAAAAACTAAATGCGGAAACGGTTAATAAGGTTTATAGTATTGATGGTGCTGATTCTTACAGGAATTTATGCAATGCAGCGTATAAAACTGCTACCCTCTTTTGCTGATATTTTTAAAAGCCAAGAGGTTGAAATTGACAACACAGTTATTCTTGTTAAGGAAATTAATAACCTTGCTCAGTTAATTACCATTTCCGCCTACAATGAAATAGCCATTGATTCAATCAAAAAAGGATGGTCGCTTTTCAACAACCCTTTAATCCCGGGTTTACTAAATATTCCCGATTTAAAAAAGCCGGATCACAAACTGGTTTTGATTGGAAAAGGAAAAATACTGGCAGGCGTAAACCTCACTAAACTAAGTGCATCGGATGTTTTTATACAAAAGGATTCTGTGTCACTGGTACTTCCCAAGGCTGAAATATTTCAGGTAATTCTAAATCCTTCCGGCTTTGAAGTGTTTGAAGAAACAGGAACCTGGACAGACGATGAAGTAAAAACAGTAAAAATTAAATTAAGAGACAAGCTGCTGGCTAATGCGCTGCAGGAAAATATTTTACAAAAAGCAGGTAGCAAAGCTGTGGCCGTAATTGAAAATTTTTTAAGGGCTGCCGGCTTCAAAAAAGTCACAGTTGTAATTCGTTTATGAAACGAGTTTGAACGGAACGTTTAAATGGTAAAATCGGAAGTACGGTCATTTTTTCTGCAATTAATTTACGTGCTAAATATTTTGCAGCAATTTAAATACTACATTAGCTTTTCTTTAAAAAACGATTTGCTTAACCATTTTTCAATCTAACTACATGCAGCAATATATTCTTGCGTTAGACCAGGGCACTACCAGCTCCAGGGCAATTGTATTCAATCAAAACGGATCCATAGTTTCGTCGGCACAAAAAGAATTTAACCAAATTTTTCCCCGGCCGGGTTGGGTAGAACATGACCCCAACGAAATCTGGAGTACCCAATTAGGGGTAGCTGCCGAAGCAATAACAAAGGCTGGCTTGTCGGTAAAAAACATTGCCGCAATGGGCATCACCAACCAAAGGGAAACCGCCGTGGTGTGGGAAAGAGCCACGGGCAAACCTGTTTACAATGCCATTGTTTGGCAAGACCGGCGCACCGCTAACTTCTGCGATGAGCTAAAAGCAAAGGGCTTTGGTCAATTGATTCAGCAAAAAACAGGACTGGTTGTAGATGCTTATTTTTCTGCCACAAAAGTGAAATGGATATTAGACAATGTTGCAGGTGCAAGAGAAAGGGCCAACAACGGAGAATTGTGCTTTGGTACAATTGATAGCTGGTTATTGTGGAATTTAACCAAGGGAAAAGTGCATGCAACAGATGTATCCAATGCTTCCAGAACGATGTTGTGCAATATCCACACACTGGAATGGGATGCGGATCTGCTCGAAATTTTTAATGTCCCAGCCAATATGTTACCGGATATACGCAGCAGCAGTGAAGTGTATGGCGAAACGCAAAACATTTTATCAGCACACAATATCCCCATCGCCGGAATCGCCGGCGATCAGCAATCTGCGTTATTCGGCCAAATGTGTACGCAACCCGGCATGGTTAAAAACACCTACGGTACAGGATGTTTTATGCTAATGAACACCGGCGAAAAACCGGTAGCCTCCACCAATAATTTATTGACCACAGTGGCCTGGAAAGTGAACGGCGTTACTCATTATGCATTGGAGGGAAGTGTATTCATTGCGGGTGCAGTTGTGCAATGGTTAAGAGATAGCCTGGGCATTATTAAATCATCGACTGAAGTGGAAACACTAGCCAGCCAGGTAAGTAGCTGCGAAGGTGTCTACGTAGTACCTGCATTTGCCGGACTAGGTGCACCTCACTGGAACCAGCATGCAAGGGGAACCATTACCGGCTTAACAAGGGGATCCACATCTGCACATATTGCGAGGGCAGCATTAGATAGTATTGCTTATCAAACAATGGATGTATTGAAAGCGATGGAGGCAGATTCTGGTATTTCAATTAAGGAATTACGGGTTGATGGCGGAGCAACGGTGAATAATTTGTTGATGCAGTTTCAGGCAGATATTATGAATACATCCGTGGTAAGACCAGTTATTACCGAGACTACAGCATTGGGTGCAGCCTATCTCGCAGGCCTTGCAGTTGGGTATTGGGAAAACATGGACGCCATCCAAGACCAGTGGCAGGCAGATAAAAAGTTTGATCCCTCAATGGATGAAATAGAAAGAACGAAATTATTGAAAGACTGGCATCGGGCTGTGAAAGCCGCAAAGGCATGGGCGGATGATGAATGATGATGCCAGGGTGGATAAGCATTTTAGAATAGTTGTATTCTAAGTAACATTAACTTAAGTGTAAATTATTGACATTAAATTTGCAAATTTTCACAATTGACATTTAACAATTCGCAAACCGAACCGACATTTATTCTTAAGATTGCAGTTGTTAAATCCCGGGGGCTGTAGCAAACCATCGCAAGCGTGATATGCACTGGGTGAAAATCTTGCCCTGTTTATCAATGCAGAAGTACTTTTCTAAAAACAGTTAAAAAGTTGATCAGAATAATATGCTTTTGTTCGCTCATTGATTGGCAAACTTTGAAAGGTTGGCAACATTATGTTAAGGGTAATGGAAGCTAAACACCATCTCTCCCAACATATCCAATGCAGCGGCTTTGTTATAAAAATAAGGTTATTGCTTGATCAGGTTATTGTACTACAGTTGGCGTAGGCTTGCCAACTTTTGTAAGGTTGGTACCCTCTGGTAAAACCAAAAAACGCTCACCGCTTTAAAAATAAAAAGAGGCTTCCTCCGACTTTTGAGGCAGCCTCTTTTTATTTTTAGTATCAACAAATAATCGAAATAGGTTCGATCTGAAAAATCAATTCGGCCTTAATCTTCTACTAATTTTTATTGTTCCCCTGAACGCCTTGTCCCTGAAGCGCTAAATTACTTTGTGTAATCATCTTATTGGTAACCTTCACTGCTTCATCAATATAAATATCAGCCTTTAAAGTATTTAGGAAACGCTTGTTTTTTTCTGCTTTTTCTTTGTCCGCTAATATTTTGGCATCGTCAATCGCAACATTTTTTACATTTAGCTGATTTGGTAACTTCATCAGCAATTCCAATTGCTTATAGCTTGCTTTTAACTGCTTTTGAGCTTCCTGGTACTTTACGAGGTTCATTGAATAAGAACGATCATTTTCTTTTTCAATGGAATCAATTTTTTCCCTCATTTTCTTAAAGGTAACATTTGCCTGTATCTGTTCGTTTGAATTGGCTGCCACTAAATCTGTACTGAAGGTACTCACCCATGGTTTATAATCCACTTTGGCAATTTCATCCCAGCTCAACGAAGTTGGATTATCTTTTTCACGTGATTTGGCCAACTCCATTCTATCCGGAATTACTACATCGGGAACAACCCCCCTTAGCTGGGTAGCCCCACCATTGATGCGGTAAAACTTTTGTAAGGTTAATTTCACAGTACCCAAATCTTCGGTCTTTTTGTTAAACATAGCGTTTTCACTTTCAGCATTTAGGGGAATGGTACGCTGTACCGTTCCTTTACCGTAGGTAGAAGTACTACCAATGATAATTCCACGCTTATAATCCTGGATAGCTGCAGCAAATATTTCTGAGGCAGAAGCACTAAATTCATCTACCATTACGGTAAGGGGACCATCATACAAAATTGATTTATCCCTGTCTTTCCACTGGTAAGGCTGACTTTCATCTCTTCCTTTTACCTGGCAAATGGGCCCATCTTCAATGAACAAACCGGCCATTTTCACCACTTCCGGTAGGGATCCACCACCATTTCCACGCAAATCAATCACAATTCCTTCTACCTTCTCCGCCTTTAATTTTTCTACCTCCCTGGCCACATCCTCAGAACATTTGGCGCCTTTTGGATCTTCAAAGTCTACATAGAATTCCGGCAAATAGATGTAACCAATTTTATGTTCACCATTGATGATGGCACTTTTTGCAAAAGTATCATCCAGTTTAATTTCATCTCTTTTTAATACAATCACTTTAACAGTTCCATCGGGCTTTCGAACGGTAATCCTTACTTCCGTTCCTTTTTCGGCACCCCTGATTAATTTAACTGCATCAGTAACTGCGTATCCCGTTACATCAACAGGCTCTGCGGCTCCCTGTCCTATTTTAATTACCTCATCTTCTACACCAAGATCACCACTTTTCCAGGCCGGGCCGCCTGTTATTAAACTGGCTATTTTAATTTTACTCTGGTCTTCTTTTAATTGTGCGCCGATACCATAAAACTTGCCACTCATCATCTCGGTAAAACCACGGCTATCGATGGGAGCAAAATAACTGGTGTGCGGATCCATACTGGTAGCAATTGAATTTACGAAAGAGCTGAATAACTCATCGCTGGTATTGTGATTTTTTAAAGTTGTAAAATAACGCTCGATTTGCTTACGAACCTGCTCTCTTGCTTCTCTCTCCAATGTGCTATCGGCTTTATATACAAAATTTTCTTTTTTTGTACTATCTCCCAATTTGAAGAAAGATTTGCCTTTGTTTTTTTCACGATCCTCTATCATATCTGAATATTTTGTAAGCACCAGGTATTTCAAACGCTTACGCCATACTTCCTTTCTTCCTGCTTCATTGGTTGAATAATTTACTTTTTTGCCATCCAATTCTATATCCTCGTCTTTAGAGAATTCAAATGGTTTATTTAAAATGGTCTTGTAATATTCTGACGCCTCATTCAATCGGCGGGTATAAGATTCGCTAATGAAATAGAACGACTCAAGCCTTGCACCGTGTATTTCATCATCCACTTTGGCTTCAAACCGTTTAAAACTGTCAATATCACTCTGCAGGAAAATGGTTTTATCATCATCCATATCAGTTATAAAACTGTTTAACACCAGTTTCGAAAAAGCATCATCAATTTTTCTGGGACTAAAATGTCCCTGCTCCAACAACATGCCTACGTTTCGAAGAATTTTTTCATTCTTTGATTTTGGGTTATCGTCAGCGCTTCCCTGTGTTTGAAAAGCGAAGAATAAAATAGCGCCTGTTAGCACCAGAAATACCGGAAAATATTTTTTGCTCATAATTATCTGCACGATTTTTTGCATAAAGTAAAATTAACGGAAAAATGATATGATTTATTGGATTAACAATCCATTTGGTCTAATGTTTTCTTAAAGATTGATAAGTGGTAAAATTTTATTTTTTACCTGGTTACAGGATTTGGATGAATGAACTCTTCGCTCCCGATTAAATATGCATGGGAACTAAGGATTACAATCCAGGTACAGCGCTGTTTGAAAGCACGAAAATATTTGGATTCAACATAGCCTTAAAACGGCATGTCGACTTTGTAATAGAGAAATTTAAGCCTTAGCAGAAGTTGGTCAATCGATCATTAACTTCAATTCACCTAAACGCCATTAAATTTTCAATAGAATATTTAAAGCCGGTAAAATGACCCTGAAATCTACAATCACCAATCAAATACGGTTTACTTACACTTCTGATCGTCACAAACAATTTAATTAAACTGCATTAAAATCTTTCATTTAAAATGAATAATTAAGTGCCAAGCGAAAAATTGAAAACAACCCTTGATCCGTCCGGCGCTACAGCAAATATCTGTATCAGCCCTCTTTGCGCAGATAAAAATGCAGTATTTATGTCCTTCGGACTATTGATTGCTTTGCCATTAATAAAAGCTATGATGGTTCCTTCGGGAATTCCGATTTGTTCGAAAAATCCACCCTGGCTAACGTCGGTTACCACTACCCCTTCATTTAAATTAAACCGCTGTTTTAAGGCACTGGTGAGGGGCTCAAAACTGGCACCAAGTCTCTTGTAAATGGATTCAAGTGAAGCTGTGTTTTCCTTAGCAGAATTAGTGGGTGCCTCACCCCTTAGTATAACAGAAACGGTATCAGTTTTACCATTGCGCAAATAACTTAAACGAATGGTTTCTCCTGGCCGGTGCCGGGCTATCCTTTCCGAAAACTCTGCTGATGAAGAAAGCAGAATGCTGTCAATGCTTTGAACAATATCACCTTCTTTAAGTCCGGCTTTTGCAGCTGCACCATCTTCACTCACGCCGGTTATGTACACTCCTTTAACAGATCCGGGAACAAGTCCCTTTTGTTGCAGGTACTGATCTTCTACTGAAGGGGAAGGAAATGAAACACCGAGCACACCCCGTTTTACTACTCCAAATTTTTGTAAATCATCCAGTATTTTTTTAGCCAGATTTACGGGTATAGCAAATGCATATCCTGAATAGCTGCCGGTTTGAGAAGCAATGGCGCTATTGATACCAACCAGTTCTCCATTGATGTTAACCAGTGCCCCGCCGCTATTGCCTGGATTAATGGCTGCATCTGTTTGAATAAAAGATTCAATGGCAGAATTGCCGGGCTGCTCCTGGTTACCTGCACCGCCTGGCCGCTGAATGATTCCAATACTCCGGGCTTTAGCACTTACAATACCGGCAGTTACCGTAGTGTTTAATGAAAAAGGATAGCCAATTGCCAATACCCATTGCCCTACCTCTACCAGGTCGGAATTGCCAAATTTTACAATCGGCAGTTCGGTTGCATTAATCTTAATTAAGGCCAAATCAGTATTTGGATCAACTCCGGTTAACGTAGCGGTAAACACTCTTTTGTCTGGCAAAATAACTTGTATTTCAGAAGCATTCTCCACCACATGATTATTCGTTGCTATATACCCATCGGAAGTAATGATGACACCAGAGCCTGATCCTATAGCGGTGCCTCCCGTTAAACTCCCCTGGGCATCATTGCGAACAGCAGATTGTACAATAGTTTTTATGTGGACAACTGCCGGTGTTACAAGTCGGGAGGCCGTCACAAAATCAACCATTCCTTTTGGCAAATCAATTGTTGAGGTTGCCATGGTGATGGGTGAAAATTTTGCGGGTACTGTATCGCTGGCTGTTATAACAGCAGGTGCTTTTTTTACATTGCAGCTAATGAATGAAAACTGTACAACGATTAACAAAAAAATTGTTATAGATAAAAATGATTTCTGCATATTACTGGGTTTACTGGCAAAAACTTAAGATTTGTTATTTTTAGGTGGCTCAATGTCGAAATTATTCAATCAATTCAAAACTTAGTCATTTCGTCCATTACTTGCCTCAAGCGATCAGGTATTCTTTCCTTCCTGCATTTCAACTTATATAAAGTTGCGTATCATCTTTCATTAAATTGTTACAAAATTTTAAAGAGAACTTATATTTTTCACATATCTCAAAACGACCAGGGCTTATAAAAAAAGACAACCACCATCCTTTTAAATAATTTTACCCAACGGAAAAATTTCTTCAGATGACTTCAGCATTTTAAATCAAGAATAAAATAAATGTTTTAAGAGACAAGCCTCAATCAATTGAAATGGAAATATAAAGGCAAAAAAGGTATCATCAAGAGAATCGGATGAAATAAAATCGCAGTAGTACCTTCCAAAAAAATAACAGGCTACCAAAAGCAATAGCACAACCGGATAATGCCCGGGAAAAGCTTCAAATTCATACCTGAGAAGAGTTATCCAGGGAGCGATTGTTGAACAGGCACTTTGGCCGATGGTATCAAATATTTAATTTGCACTCAAGCTTCGTTGTATAAATCTCCCTGGGAGGCTAGTATTTCCCTGTACTTATTAAAGAGTTTTGTTTTCGAAATAAATCCGATAAATTTTTTTTGTTTACTCAGTACTGGCAGATACCAGCTTTGTGTTAAATCAAATTGCTCCATTACTCCATGCATGTCCTGGTCTTCGTATATGATGGCAGCAGGCTTTTTCATCATCGACTTAACAGAGACCCTGTCAAATTGATCTGGCTGAAATAGTTTTTGTTTGATGTCATTCAACTCGATAATACCAATAAATTTCTCTTTTGAGTCAACAATAGCGAAGATGTTTTTTTCACTTCTTTTTATAATTTCAATCAGGTCCCGCAATTTTTTATCCATAGAAATGGTTTCATAGGTATCCTGTATCATATCCTGCAGTAAGATAGAAGTAAGAATATTTCTTTCTTTTTTTTCTGTAAAAATCTGCCCTTCCAATGCCAGTTTTTTGGTATCCATTGAAAATGGTTCGTAGCTTTTCACAATAAAAAAAGAAATCGAAGAAACGATCATTAACGGGATAAACAACTCATAGCCGTTGGTGATTTCTGCAATCAAAAAAATGGCCGTGAGCGGGCAATACATTACACCGCTTAAAACACCCGCCATACCTACCAGACTAAAGTTGCCTTCGGGTATTTTCACCAGTGGCGTATTGTTTACCAGCTTAGAAAAAAAGAAGCCGAGATAAGCACCCGTAAACAAAGAGGGTGCAAAATTTCCACCGTTTCCTCCCCCACCAATTGTGATGGCCGCTGCAATAGGTTTTATTAAAACGATGGCGGCAGTAAATACAACAAGGGCCCAGTTTTGATTCAGCATCGAAAACAAGGTGGTATTATCCTCAAAATGATTAAAGGTACCATTGGCTACCTCTTTTACACTACCATATCCTTCACCAAACAAGGGCGGAAATACAAAATAAATTAACATTAAAAACACCCCGCAAAGCATTGCCTTCAGATACCCGTTCATGCCGGATCCATGCAATCTTTTTTCCACATTTTTAAAAACTTTTGCATAGTACAAAGAAACAAATCCTGCAAAAATTCCCATTAAAATATAAAAGGGGACATTCTCATAATTAAAGGTTTGTTTCAACACAAAATTGAATAGCGATGTTTCTCCCAAAATGATTTTAGAACAAAGGGCACCAATCACTGAAGCAACGATCAGGGGAATAAAATAACTCACTACTGTCTCCGCAAGCAGCACCTCAATGGCAAACATTACGCCGGCAATCGGCGCATTAAAAACGGCGGAAATGCCCGCTGCTGCGCCACATGCAATCAACAAAGTACGTTCCTGGTAATTCAAATCCGTTATTCGTGCGATATTGGAACCAATGGCTGATCCTGTTGCAACAATGGGCGCTTCCAATCCTACAGATCCACCAAGCCCTACCGTAACAGAACTGGTAATGATGTGTAAATAACTGTGATTTAACGGTATGAAAGATGACCTTCTGGCAATTGCCCGTAGTACCATCGCAATGCCTTTTTCTATATGGCCGCGAAAAAAATATTGAACAATAAAAACGGTAATCAGCAAACCAATTACCGGAAATAATAAATAGGAAAACCTGCTAACGGGTATATGTTCAATGCGGTGTTGAATAAAATGAACCAGGCTTTTTAAAAGCACCGCTACCAGTCCCGATGCCAACCCTACCAGCGTGGCAATCACCATCATAAATTGCATCCTGCTTATTTTGGTACGTAGGTAGTGAATGACCTTTTGATATAATGCCTTTATGAGAACCATGCAAATTAATTCTGAAAATAAAATAAAGGTGCAAAGATAGGCAGGTTTAAAAGAAGGATGGAGTCGCAGTCAGGTGCAATACATATCCGCTGGCTGAAATTATTTTGTTCAGCATGCCCTTTTATTTTGCTTATGCCCGAAAACAAAAAATTTCCGCATGGATAAATAGTGAACACGATGCTTTGTAAGGCAGTTGGATGTGCTTTATAGATCATTTTCAACTATGAAAAATTTAGCTAAAAGCATCGTAATTAAAACAGAACATTGGCAAAATTTCCAATCAAAAAAAAACAGACAGCCTTTAACATGCAGGTCCTCTAAATTGAAAACAAAAACTATATTTTAGATTTTAGAAAAATGTTTTACTATTGTATTGACAAATTAATTATAACTAAAAGAAGAAGTAAGCAACGAAATTAGCCATTTACTTAATCTTCGTTTTTTCTAAAAAACCAAAACCATCAGAGCAAAACATGTTGTAAACAAAACTTAATAGATATCGATTGCCTGACAGATTTTAAAAAACTTAAAAAAAGAAAAATGAAAACAGTTATCCTACATTTCTTACTGCTCATCAGCCTTGTGTCTACCGCACAAAATGAGCAACCAGTAGAAATTATTTATGGTCATAAAGATGGTTTAGCTATGACCTTCCTTATGTACACGCCAACTGCAAACATAAAAAGCAGGGCAATAATAAACATCATAAGTGGCAATTGGGTAAGTGGTTATGAAGATGCACTTTCGCAAAATAAGGTTGCAGATGTTTATACAAAAAATGGATATACTGTATTTAATGTGATGCACGGCAGTCAACCAAGATATAATATTACAGAAGCAATAGCCGATATAAAAAGACAGTAAAGTATATTCGCTTCAATGCAGCTTCTCTAAAAATAGATGCTGATCATATTGGTATTGTTGGTGGTTCATCCGGCGGTCACCTGGCATTAATGGTAGCCACCACACCCACCGATAATTTGATAAATACAACGGACAGTATTGATAAAGTAAGTGATAAAGTACAAGCAGTTTGTGTATTTTTTCCGCCAACAGATTTTTTAAATTTTGGTGCAACAGGTTTTGCGCCGGTGAATGATACTGCATTGCTTACCAATTTTGGAGTAAGTGCCGCATTCGACTTTAAAACATGAAACGCTGAAAAGCAGCTATACAGTCACGCCAATACAGAACAGCGATTATTAATTTCAAAAGAAATATCCCCTATTTATTCGGTAAGTAATGATAACCCTCCTGCCTTTCTCATTCATGGTGATAAAGATGATGTAGTGCCACTACAACAATCAGAAACTTTTGTAGCGGCTTACAAAAAATTAAATCTACCTATAGAATTTCTTGTAAAAAAAGGGGAAGGTCATGGCTGGAAAAATTCCGTTGTTGAAGAAATGCTATTTGTAAAGTTTTTTGGTAAATACTTAAAGTAAAAAATAATAACTACACAAATTTTTTCCAGTAATCGAAATATAATTCATTGTTTGCGCTGTGCCTCCATCCAGGCATCACCCTCATACCCCTTAAGCAAAGACAAAAAATTTACTTATACCAGGATTACTCTTTGCGTTTATTGAAAGCCAGTTCTTGTAGAATACCGATATAGGATTACAGAAAGTTGCAATATAGTAAATGCCGCTGCGAACTAAAATCAATGTTTGCAAAACTGAAATTATAGAAGGGCACCCGTTGGGGAAAGTACACATTTTCTACAGAAAAAATAGTGATTACCTGTAAGTTTTACTACTCTTTGATCTACAACCCACCCCTCTGCAAGTTTATTGTTACGCTATCCCGCTTGCCCACCCTATACATCACATCGGCATAAACTCGGTGTATGCTATGGAAATAAATTAATAACGGCAAAAGGTTGGCTAACATAAGGCTTAATAAACCTTTTATTAAAAAATACCTTATTTTGCATGTAAACTTTTTTAAATATGTTTACCCACGGCATAAGAGCCTTTACTGTATTGTTGTGTGTATGTATTGCCAGTTTATGCTTTTTACAAGCACCACATGCAGATTACAGGGTGAGCTTACTCACTTCAAAAGACGGACTTTCCCAAGCCAGTAATTTTTATATGAAGGAAGATTCACAGGGTTATATGTGGATCAGTTCATACGATGGTATAAATGTTTATAATGGAAAAACAATCCTGCACTTTACTGAAAAGTACTTTTACAAAGATTGCCAGCCCATCAAATTCATAACTGGCATTGAAGAAGACAGTGAAGGAAATATGTGGCTGGGAAGTACCAATGGCCTTTATAAATACGATCGCAGAAAAAATATATTCACCCTTATTAAAGTCGCTACCTCCCTGCAATTAAATACAAGTGATGAAAATGCAATACCCTTTGCAATCATTGGCAACGAAGTGTGGGTTTTTAACGGTTACAATATTTTTTATGCAATTAATATCAAAAACAGCAGCAGCAGACTTATTCAACAAATTCCGGTTTCATATTCCAGTACTCCTGCTCATCCCAAATTTGATTCAAAAGGAAATTTATGGTGCATCAATAATACAGGTCTTCTAAAAATAGATACCAGCCTTCATACAGTTTCTAATTACTTCAGCAGTCATCCAGGTAACAAGGCGGGCAAAGCAGTCTTACTTTCAGGATTTGACATCAATAAGTTTTATGACATCATTGCCCTTGACACAGAGGCAGGCATTGTTCTTTTTGATATAAAAAAGCAAAGGGAAATACGTGTAAAGATTCCAGGTGATTTTAATAAAACAAATGATGACCGATGTTTGATGACCGATGGACGGCGTTTTCTTTTTTCATCTCGTAGTTGCCCATTGTTAGAGATCAATCTCGATAACCTGGCTGCAAACAGTTTAATATCAAATGAAAAACTTATAAATATTAAGTTTGACAAATATGGTACAGCTGGAATGTATAAAGACAGGTGGAACAGGATATGGCTCAACAAAAATGGAGAGTACCTGGCCATTGTAGATTTTGACGAAACTTTTTTTAAAAAAGTAACAGCAGAAAACAATCCCGGCGACCTGAAAGCCGGAACCACGGTATCAATAACTGCAGTAAATAAAAATGAAGTATGGATTGTGGAAGGAGGATGTATCAGTATACTTGATAAGATTGGTGGAAAAATTTTCAACGGTTACACGCCGGCTGATTTAAATGAATTTAAAATTAAATCGTTTTACGAAGTCTATTTTGACAGGTTATTGAACAGGGTATGGATTGGAGCTGACCAACAGATTCTTTATTTTGATATTGCTACAGGGCAATTTAAAAAATTTGGTGTCGATTTTACTACCGCTGTAACGGAGAAAAATAATACCGTCAGTAATTTTATAAGGCTTGCAAATGGCAATTTAATAATGGCTACACTGAAGGGAGTGTATGAAATTGATGTTGCTTTCAATACTACAAAAGAAATACCAGCGCTAGAAGATTTACCCGTTTATTTTATATCGGAATTACCCGGATACCGCATGGCAGTAGGTATCGCAGGACAACCGATGCGTATTTATGAATATTTACCAGGTAAGCGGCCGGTACTTATTAAAACCCTGACTGAACTTAATAATTTCCCCATGTTTGCAGCCGGCGACAGCATCAGTGGCACTACATGGATAGGTAGCAGAAAAGGTGTGTACCAACTAAAAAAAGATTTCAGTATCGAGCGGCTTTATACATCCGGGGAAGGTTTGGCCAATGATTACATTTATGGCCTTATGCTTGATAACCGGCAAAACCCATGGTTCTCTACAAATAAAGGTATTATCAGTATTGATGTGATTCATAAAAAAGTGATGAACTTTCCGCTTGCCTACAACCTGCAGGATCTTGAATTCAACAACCGCACTTTTGCAAAGGATGATGAAGGTTATTTATATTTTGGAGGCGTGAAAGGGGTGAATTATTTTAAACCGCCCTTTAAAGAAAATGACAGCATAAAACCTGTATTGGTGCTGGAAGAAATCAATCTCAACAACAAACCCTTGTTAAACGAAGTTAATCCTGCGTATATTAACCGGGTTAATTATTCTTACGGAGCATACAATCTTGCATTAAAAGTTGCTGCTGTTCACCTAAAAAATGGAAGTGATTTAAAAATAATTTACCGCTTCAAAGGTGATGGAAAAGAATGGAACAGTATCAGCAATGGTGACTACATACATTTTTACAACCTGGCAGCCGGCAAATATGAATTGGAACTTGGCTACATCAACATGCAGGGCGACCAAGTGAATACCGGCAAAACGATTACAATAATAGTGGCAGCCCCCTGGTATGCTACCTGGTGGTTTTACCTGCTACTATCTCTCATCCTGGCATCATTGGTCTACCAGTTATACAGGTACAGGATCAGGCAATTTCAAAAAAACATATTGTTACGGATGCAATTATCTAAAGACCTTCATGATGATGTTGGAGCATCGCTTAGCAGTATTCATATTTTCAGTTCTGTTGCAGAAAAAGTAATAGATACAGACCCGGCAAGAGCAAAGGAAGTAATTCAGCAAATCAATACCAACACCCGGCAGGTGATGGATAACATGAATGATATTGTATGGGCATTAAAGATTGATACTGCAAAGGAAATAACTTTTAAAAACAGGATTAAGAATTTTGGTTATGAACTGCTTGCTTCCAAACAAATAAACTGCGACTATGCTATTGATGAAAAAGCCACGGCCAGAATAATTAAGCCTGACGCAAGAAAAAATATTCAATTAATTATCAAAGAATCCATAAATAATATAAGCAAATACAGTGAAGCAACGCAAGTAACTATAAAAATTTATCTGAAAGATAATTTTATAGAAATAGTGATAACTGATAATGGAAAAGGGTTTGAAGAAAATAGGATAAAAAAAGGCAATGGCCTTAAAAATATCCGAAGCCGTGCGCTTGATTTAAGAGGTACTTGTGTAATTGACAGCCAACCGGGAACGGGAACGACTATTAGTTGCAGTATCCCGCTAACTAGTATTAGTGATTGATTGTAAGTTTTAGTATACTTAATTTGCAACTGTGATAAAAATAGTTATTTACGATGATAATGAACCAAGACGCAAAAGCCTTGAGGCCCTCATCTCACTTTCAGGAGATATGGAATTTGCCGGTAGTTTTAATGACTGCAGTAATGTAGTTGCAGAAATGGAGCAACTGATGCCATCCATTGTACTGATGGATATTGAGATGCCGAATGTAAATGGAATTAAAGGCGTAAGGCTGATTAAGGAGCATTATCCACATATAAAAATAGTAATGCAAACTGTTTTTGAAGATGAGGAAAAAATATTTGCTGCCTTGCAGGCTGGTGCCGAAGGCTACATTTTAAAAAACGCCCCCGCAGAAAAAATAATCCAAAGTATTATAGAAGTGAGTAATGGCGGAGCATTTATGACTCCAAGTGTAGCGCTGAGGGTGATGAAATATTTTAACAATACCCCCGTGGCCACCAACAGCGAAATGAACCTGACCACCAAAGAAAAAGAAGTATTGAAAAATCTTACTGACGGTCAAAGCTACAAAATGGTAGCAGATAAAATGGGTATCAGCTACTTTACTGTAAACTCTCACATAAAAAAGATTTATGAGAAACTGCAGGTACATTCTATAGGAGAAGCAATATCCTTTGCGATGAAGAATAAAATTGTATAATGACGCAATTGCTGTTTATAGAAATATTTGTGTTAGGTGCATCTCTCATTGCTTCCATATACCATTTTATGCTTTTTATACAACAAAAAGA
>JBBQQP010000023.1:0-19457 GCA_038215675.1 Chitinophagales bacterium
TAAAGCAGGTATCATCTTGCCAATTTTTAAATCAATTTTTTGAGGCGAGGGTTCACAAACAGCATACCGGTTGCCATTGTACATGATGGGTGCACCCACAGGTTTATCAAAGGCTACAGCTACTGTTACATGATTCGGATAGGCCATCACAATCATGGGCAGGTTATAAATTTCCTTCACGAGATAAAAGAATAGGGAAGCCCTGTCTTCACAATCACTTTTATCGTAGAGTAAAGTCTGCTCCGGCGATAGTCTTTTTTCCTGACCAAACTGTTTGGTATCTGTTTCAAACAAAAAGGCATAGCGGGTAAAACGCATCAGGTAATCCACCCCATTTTTTACACTCATGCCATGAATATTTTTTTTCAAAACCGGAATAATAGATTGATAGGTTTCTTTACTCAGCGGGATGTTAAAATAACAATCATAGTTTACGACAGGGTAATTGGCAAAAATGGTTTTTATCTGGGGATTCAGTTTCACTTTAAATGTATAATCATTTTGATAGTAATTGAACCCAATTACCTTTTCGATGTAGTCAGCAGGTTTAAAACCAGGCAACTGGGTGACTTTGTAAGTGAAGGCCCTGCTTTCCTGAGGTTCTGCAAGATTTAATTCAGTATAAATTTCTTTTTCTACATCAATCAATTTATAGTCATGGTAATTAAGGCATACGTACTGCCGCCCATTGCGCATATAATAGGGGAGGTTAAAAATTTCTTCATTCGTTTGAATGTAAAATAATAATCTGCCATTGGAGGTTTTCAATGTTGCGCCATAACCGGACTTTATCAGAAAGAACCATTTATACACGGTGTATCTTTCATAGTTTTCGGCCTTAGGACTAAATTGTTGCACCGTTTTGCGTATCAACTGGTAGTAAAGCCAGTCATCCAGTTTGTATTGTTCTCTATAAGCGAGTAGGGCATCTGTTACAGGTTTAAAGGCAGTGGCGTTGATATCATCGAAGTACCCCTTTATACTTTTTTCGTAATTAGTATTTTTTGAAATAGCCGTTACAGGCACTTGTATCTGCAGAGTGATTGAATCTCCAAAAAAATCAAAGTTTACGCCTTTCTGGATATAGGATTGACTATACAATACTACAGTGGAATGTTGTAGTAAAAAAACAAGGACTAATATGATATGACTGTTTTTCAAACCTATTTTGATACTTCTAAAAGTACGAAAATTAACAATTAGATAATATTAAATTTTGTTGTTACTAAGTATTTTGTTTTATACGATAATCTTTCCTAGCTATTTTGTCTTATCAGCTCATTTTCTTTTTTTCTTTTATTTATTTGGTCTATTCCTTTCCAATGGATAACATTTCATTAACCTGTAGTTAATGATTACATAATAGGGACAGATTATTTTGCAGTTCTAAACAAATGAAGTCATCGGATTTAAATAGTTAATATTCCTCTACAACTTTCCTTAAGCAAATAGCATATTCTCATGCTTGTCCCACCTGGTATTCTTATCGGGTGGCTTTTTTATGTGCCAACAGGTAAGTGTTATTGTACTTTATCCGGATTTAAATTATTGAGGTGTTAGGCTTATAAAAGTCTTTAGATTATGGTAGCATATGAATAAAGTTACAATCCAGCTTCAATGCCATGCGCACCTTTATTAAAAATAATAGACCTTTAAATCATCAAAACTGCCCTTCAGAAAAGATGTTTTGTTTAATTATATAGAACTTTAAAGCAGCATTGGAAAACTGATTGTCTGTACATTTGCGAAATGAAAAATTTATTGGTTTTATTAAGCGTCATCATAGTGTTATCCGCCTGTAATTGGGGTAACGAAAAAATAAAAGAACGCATCACCAATTCAGACAGTGTGGCCATTAATTATTTTAAAGGCGATGGTAGCATAGATACCGTGGTAGCAGTGAAAATAATCCGGGATAAAAAGGCGATCAACGAGCTGGCTGGTTTAATTGCCGCAAAAAACATTTCGGGTAATTTCAAATGTGGTTATGATGGGTCCCTACACTTTTTTAAAATGAATCATGTAATTCAGGATATCGATTTTAAAATGAATGATGCTGATTGTATGCATTTTTCTTTTTCGCTCGACGGTAAACTCAGTGCCACAAAATTATCGCCGGAGGCAAAACAATTACTTGAATTACTGAAAAAATAGCTAGCTGCCATTCATTTCTCATAGGACGATATGTACGCCTTCTCAATTGTTTAAACCCAACTCCCCATTGGCATAATTGCAGCTATTGGTAATTGCTGTTGAATAGTATTGCTGATTACACGGGTAGGCGCATTCGCCAGAACAAGATCAATTATTTTACTTGTTTCATCTTTATAATCAACCTTTATTGCTTTCGCTTCATTGATCCAGTTATCTACCAGATAGATGTATTTTTTCTTCAATTTTTTTATTACGGGTACGCCCAATTCTGCCGCACCCGCTGCATTACAATGTTGTTCATATTGACTTTTCATTGGTATGATCATCAATTTTTTTCCCATGTATAAAGCTTCTGCAGGTGTTTCAAAACCAGCTCCGCAAAGAATTCCTTCGCAGGAAGCAAAGCTGGTGGTGAATTCATTGGTACTAATGGGCTGGATATGACAATTATTTACCGAATAGAATTTTTTGGTGTGTTTTGAAAAAATCTGCCACTCCACATTTTTAAAGTTTGAAAAGAAGCTGATTAATTTTTTATCATCGTAAGCCGGCAGGTAAACCGTGTAATGCCCTAGCTTGGTTACGTTAATTTCGCGAATGCTTTTCCTGATTACGGGAGTGAAAATATTTTCAGCAAAATTGTTGAAGTGGAAGCCCACACCTTTTTTGCAGGGCGCATAATAGCGCAATACCAACCATGCAAACGGATCGGTTTTAACAGGCCTTGGGGAGAGCTCGTGCAATACTGCATACTGATGGCTCATTGCCACACAGGGTATGTTTTTTAGTTTACATGCCCAGGCACTAATGGGTTCAAAATCATTGATCACCAGGTCATAATTCTCTACCGGTAAATTTTTGATTTCGTTGATAAATTTCTTCGATTGAAATTGTCTGAAAGTTTTATAAAAATCGATTCCACCTTTTTTACCAAAAATAAAACTGAATCCTTTTCGCTGATAGGTAACAGTATGGTTCAATCCTACATCAGCCTGGGTTCCGCTGAGCAGGATATCGAGGTCACACCTTTTCTCCAGCAATGGAATTATTTCGTTCGCCCTGCTCACATGTCCGTTACCTGTAGCCTGTATAGCGTATAGTACTTTCATAATAAAATTTTAAGAAGCAATTACGAAATCCTCCATCATCATTTTAAATAATTCTGCAGTGCGCAGATAGGCGGCTTCATCTACGTAATACGCATCTGTTAATTCGTTTACACCTACATCTTCACTATAATGATAAATTTTCCAGGCATTTTTTTCATACTCAAGAGCAGTAAGGTTTTCTATCCAGTCGCCGGAGTTCAGGTAATTCACACTTCCTTTACCGGTATTGATCATCCGGTTGGCGGGTTGGTGTATATGGCCGCAGATTACATAATCGTACCCTTTTTCAATGGCAATATCAGCAGCGGTTTCTTCAAAATTATTCACATACTTTACGGCAGATTTTACCGAGTTTTTTATTTTTTTGGACAGGGATATTTTGCCCTTTCCCATTTTTTTACTGATATAATTAATAAAAGAGTTTATATAGATCAACGTGTCGTAGCCAACAGCGCCAAGCTTAGCCAGCCATTTACTATGCTTCATAATTACATCAAAAACATCTCCATGAAAGATCCAGCTACGGGTATTGTTGTCATGGTGAATCACCATTTTATTTACAATGTGGAAGTCTCCAATGGAAAAGTTTTCAAACCGGCGAAGCATCTCATCGTGATTACCGGTGATGTAGTAAACCTTTACCCCCCGGCTAAGCATACTTGTAATTTGTTTGATCACCTGCATGTGTCCTGCCGGCCAATACTTTTTACTGAACTGCCAGATGTCAATGATATCGCCATTTAAAACGAGGATGGTAGGGTCGATTGTAGAAAGATAGCGGGACAACTCGTTGGCCCGACAACCAAAAGTACCGAGATGCACATCTGAAATGATAGCGACATCTAATTTCCGTTTTTCCAATGGATTAGTTTAATCCAAAGGTCATTACCGAATGTTTAGTAATTGTAAAGAAATTCTTACCAAAACTTAAACTTTTGCAATCCTTCACTTATCGGTCTTTCATCGGGACTGTGCAGCGAAGGCTAAATATTTAATGTTAATTAGATATTTTGCTTCAGCGGTATCCTAAAACAGAATGTAAATATTAATAATTTGAGAGGAATGATTGCTTGATTGGGGCATCTTTTTTCTACTCATTTATGTAATCAATCAGCGAGGGACGGTAAGTATTATTGAGTGAATTAGTAGCTAGTCTTTTTTACTCTCTAAAGTAAACCCAAAAGTTGTTCCTACATCAAGCGTACTTCTTACATGTATTACCTGGTGATGAGCCTCAATAATGTGTTTGCAAATAGCGAGTCCTAAACCACTCCCACCAACTTGACGACTTCTGGCAAGGTCAGTTCTGTAAAAGCGTTCAAATATTCTCCCTAAATGTTCTTCTGCTATACCGGCACCATCATCGCTGAACTCTATCAAAATTCTTTTTCCATCAATCTTGTAGGCGCTTGCTTCTATTACCCCATTTTGCTTGCCATATTTAATGGCATTGTCAATCAGGTTAATCAGTACCTGGCGAATTTTTTCTTTATCTGCATAAACGGTTAGTGGCACCTCGCAACCTTTTTTTATGCACATTTTTATTTGTTTAATTTCAGCTTTTATGGACAGCGATTCGAATACATCCTTCACAAGGTCCTGGATTAGAAAATTGTCTTTAAACAAATGTTGTTCTCCTCGTTCTAATTTAGAGATTTCATCCAGGTCGTCTACCAGGTTTACAAGCCTGTCAATGTTTCGGGAAGTACTGCTCAGGAATTTTCTATTTACTTCAGGGTTTTCCAAAGCTCCATTTAGTAAAGTGTCTACATAGCCCTGTATGGCGAATATGGGGGTTTTTAATTCGTGTGATAAGTTCTGTAAAAATTCTTTTCGGTAGGCTTCATTTTGTTTTAAAACTTCAATTTCGGCCTTGCGTTGCTGCGCCCAGTTTTCTACGTCTTCCCTCACCTCATCAATGCTTTTTTGTGGCAAAATGTTTTTGTAATAAAACTCTTCTCTTTTACTGGCCTTGGTTTGATAAATAAGTTTGTAAATCAATTTTATTTTCCGGTAAACAAAACTTTGTACCATAAATAGAATCAGGCCATAGCTTCCTAAAAAAATAATGCTAAAAACAATCATCGGGTACCACCAGATCGGCTGGAAATAAAATGAAGCTACACTAATAGGAAAGGCGATGATCAATGCTGTTGTGGCAGAGAGTTGTTGTGGGGAAAGATTTTTTGCAGAAAACATATTGTTGATAAAAAAATTATGTAAAAGAATAAAATACCAGGAGAAACGCAGTGGTCGTTTTGTTATTGGTCGTAAGGTATTTAGCTGTTAATTATATACATTGAATGAGTGATTTGAATGATGCATCATACCGAAATCAGGATAGCTATGTAATGGCACACACCCGCCGCTAATACAAAAAGGTGCCAGAAAGTGGTGATAGGTCTACTTTTTCCACAAATAAAAAATTGCACCCAGGGAATAAAGTATACCCCCCAATAACCAGTAAGGAAATTACCGGAACAGGCATTGCTTTAAAAAAAGATTTTCCGCCAACAAATAGAATCCACCCCATTGATATATAAATACCTGTTGAAAACAACTGAAATCTGCCGGTAAAGTAAAATTTAAAAAATATTCCGACTAAGGTTAAACTCCATAAAATTGCGAGTAACGTAATGCCGAATGTGTTGTTTACATAAATTAAAATAAATGGAGTATAAGTACCTGCTATTAAAAAGTAAATACTGATATGATCAAAGATTTTTAGCCGTGCCTTTAATTTAGGTTGATTGAAGCCATGGTACAATGTAGAAGCTGTAAAAAGCAAAATAAAGCAAGAGCCGTAAATAACAGATCCCGTTAAAACAGGAACATGATGATTTTTATATGCCAGCAAAATTAAAACCGGCATGCAAATTAAACCAAATAAAATGCCAAGTCCATGGGATAGGCTATTTACTTTTTCTATTGGTAGGTGCCTTGCTGTAGTATCTTTTTTCATCTTCAAAAATTAACCAGGTGTAAGTTAATTTCTTTTCACACAGTATGATTAACCCAAAAGGAAAATGTCTTAAATAATAGCGGCTAAAGTGAGCGGAAGAATTTATAATTCAAATTTGTAGCCCACGCCCTTGACGGTGGTGATACAATCAAGATTTAATTTCTGGCGAATTTTGCGGATATGTACATCAATTGTGCGATCACCAACAATTACTTCGGTGCCCCATACCTGGTTTAATATTTCATTGCGCAAAAAAACCTTTCCAGGTTTAGAAGCCAGCAGCGCCAATAGTTCAAATTCTTTACGTGCTAAAATGATATCAATGCCTTTGAATTTTACCATGTATTTTTCCCTGTCAATCACCAAATCGCCGAGTTGTACGATTTCAGTTTCGTCTTTATCTTTATTTATCCTTCTGAAAAGAGCATTTACTTTGCTTAGCAAAATTTTAGGACTGATTGGCTTGGTAAGATAATCATCTGCACCGGTTTCCAAACCACGAATTTCAGTTTGTTCATCGCTTAGTGCGGAAAGAAAAACAATGAGTGTATCCTTAAAAGCAGGTTGCATGCGAAGAATATTGCAAACTTCAATGCCGTTCTTACCGGGCATCATGATGTCTAATATGATAAGGTCTGGTTGATTTTTTTTTGCAGCATCAATAGCCTCATCACCGTTTTTTGCGGTGACTACATTGTACCCTTCAGCCTTAAGATTAAATTGTATGATCTCCAGGATATCCGGCTCATCATCAGCAATCAAAATTTTTTTAACAATACTCATACTATTTTCGCTTCGCAAAAGTAGGGCTTCACATGAATCATTGCGTCAAAGCCTGCTCATTCCCTATATTATCAAATTGTTAACGCAAATCATCCCCGTTCCTGCCAAATCCTTCATAAAACGAAAGCTGAAGATGGTCCGTTTTCGAAATCTAAGTATTTTCGTAATCAAGGTAATATTCGATCACTTTGATTTATACACGAATTTAAATGATTGGCTTTTTTCGCCATCTTTGCAATAGAATACGAAACATGAAAAAATTTTTACTACCCTTATTTATAGTTGTGTTTTATACCGACGTATTTGCATTTCAGGATTCGGTTGTAATTCCTTTGAGCCGCCAGCGTTTTCATGATAGAATTAACAATGAACAAATATTGATGGATAAAGCGGATGGAAAGCTCGATGGAATGGTGAAGGTGTCTGCAAATGAAGAAATAAACCTACAGGTTACGGATGCTTTGACGAGGCGTGTTAATAAGTTTCAGGATTGGATTGAACTAAATGAAAAGGTAATTTCAAGCAACGAAAAAATCCGCCAACTCAATTACATAGAAGAACTGGTAAGAAGTTTTCGTACGGAATGGAAATTAAAAAATATAAGTCCAGCGCTGGCACCCTTACTGGTTGATCATTTTGAACATATTTGGAAGGCGAATATCGACAGCGTAAGTATGCTTCCGTATGTAAAGGAAATGCCCTACGAAATTGCCGTTATCCTTGTTGAAATTTTCAATAAAAATGTGGAATACACTAGTGCCAAAAAACTAATTTTCTTAAAATACTGTAATCTGCATCCGGATAAAATTCTTTCCATCATAAGGCCATATGTAAAAGAACCTTTTGCCGACAGCCTTGTAACTGTTGCCTGCAAAAACGATCCGGAACAATTGTACGATTACGCCTACTCTACCAAGTCGCCGGAAGGTAAACTAATACAACAAAATACTGATCCGTTGGTGAAGGCGATTGTAACATTTAGCAAGATGGAAAACGCTTTGCTGTATTATCCGTTATTGGATAATATTCTGCACAATAAAATAACAATCGATTCTATCAAAAAAATCATTGGTGACGGCGAAGGACGAATGGACAGCGTTGGTTATTTCAAATTATTAGTAAAAACGGAAAAGGATTATTACTACAGATTAGGTGTGTTGAAAGATACCCCTATTGCAATGTTTGGGGCAAATGGATTAAGGAAAATGTTGCAGAAAAAGGCCATACAGCATTTTATTACCCCGATTAATAGTTTGCATGAACAAAATAATCTTACTATCCGGATGCGGGCACTGGAGCCTTTAACGGCGGAGGAGTTATATTATGTAATGGTAATGGGTGAAAATGATATTTATACCTCCAGCTACAAGCATAGTTTTGCACGATTACTACAACGGATGGGTACCAAACCAAGAGGCGACTCTTTGTTGCTGAGCGTTAATATGGATTATTTTAAAAAGTTTATAAAAATGGCTGCCAATTTTAACCAGTTGGATACCTTTTTAAGAACAATGCCTGCCAACAATGCCACCACGCTAATGAAAGCATTTGTTGCCAACCTTGACCAGGCCAATAACCTGGAAGATGCTGTGGATGTGGCAGACAGTTATAGCAGCATCAAAAATCCTGTATTGCTTCAAAATATATTGAAGAATGTTACACTGAATGAACAGAAGAGTATCAATCAAAATAACAGTAAGGGTAAAACAATTTATGGCTTGTTAAAAACAATTTTTTTATCTGCAAATGATAATAGCATTGATCTCACAAGTGAAATTGGTATTCCATCTATTTATTCGGTGGATTATAAATACCTGGCTGATGAAAAAGATCGTGTAATTCAGCAGGTATTTTTTTATGGTGATGAAGATGGTAAAACCCATTTTCCACAATTCTTGAATTCCTTTTCGAAAAAAGAATGGAGTATTTCTACCCAAAAGGAGTGGGTTGAAATCAAATCACTTTCGGGTAAAAAAGTATCCATCTTTGCAAATCTTCCTCTTGATAACGATCGAAATTTGGATGATACTGCTCAATTGCATTTAGGCAGGTATCTTTCAAGAAATGGTATGCAGCCATCTGTTATTGTGCATCGTGGTCATAGTTATTGGTTACCACGTACGATTGAAAGAATGGCGAAAGATGCTAAAATAATCGTTTTAGGTTCATGTGGAGGTTATCAAAATTTAAGTCAGATTATCAGTTCCTGTCCGGATGCACATATTATTTCAACCAAAGAAATAGGGAAGGGCGATATCAACCGGCCTATCCTTAATTACCTTAATCAAACGATTGCTTCGGGAAAGACGCTGGTATGGAAAGATATGTGGACATCATTAACCAAATTGTTTCACAGCGATGTCAACAAAGGAATGGCAGAGAGTTGGGATGATTATGTACCTCCCTATAAAAATTTGGGTGCTATTTTTATTAAGGCCTATAATAAAAAAATGGAAGGGGAATTGTAAGTGCGGATCTTCATCACTATACCAAAAATTTTATCTATCAACCGTTCAATATGGTAATGGAAGGTGGCGGTCAATTTCTAAATATCTTTGCTCTATGAGTGAATCGGTTAAAGTAAAAAAGGTTTTCAATTTTTCAATTTTGAGAAGGGTGTTCAATTTTGCAGCACCTTATAAAACAAAATTTTTTTGGTCCCTTTTTCTTGCCCTTTTTTTAGCAGTTATTTCTCCAATAAGGCCGTGGCTTATCCAACTTACCATTAATAAAGGAATGCAGCCTGGTGCAGAGGTTTGGTTTTTAAAAGGAGCTGCTGAAGTGATTATTGGTATTACGATTATTCAATTGGCATTATTGCTGATTGAAACCGTTTGCCGGTTTGTTTTCACTTTTTTTACCGCATCACTTGGCCAGAATGTGGTAAAAGATATGCGGGTGGCTACTTATAAAAAGGTAATTAATTTAAATCTTTCTCAATACGACAAAACACCCATTGGCACATTAACCACACGAACGATCAATGACATAGAGTCAATCAATGATATTTTTAGCGACGGCTTAATTCCCATAATTGCAGACCTATTGTCAATTATTGCGGTGCTGAGTTATATGTTTTATGTAGACTGGCAATTAACTCTGGTTTGTATGGCTCCGTTTCCGGCACTGATCATTGCTACCTATTTTTTTAAAGAAAGCGTCAATTTATCTTTTATCAGGGTGCGCAATGCCGTTTCTCAGTTAAATGCTTTTGTGCAGGAACACATTACAGGAATGGCCATCGTACAGGCATTCGCTGCCGAAAAAAGAGAATTTAATAAATTCAACGAAATCAATAAGGAACATCGGAATGCAAACGTGCGATCCATTTTTGCATATTCAGTTTTTTTTCCGGTGGTAGAACTGGTATTGGCAAGTTCATTAGGATTATTGGTTTGGTGGGCGGGTGGCGCACAAACCCACGAAGCTGCAGGAAATATTACGGCCTTTATATTATGCCTCAATTTATTATTTCGTCCACTTAGGGTAATTGCAGATAAATTCAACGTGCTTCAGATGGGAATGATAGCCAGTGAGCGGGTTTTTAAAGTGATGGATAATCAGGATTATACCATCTCAACCGCTTCCATTACTAAAAATGGCGAACCAAATAAAGCGGTTATCAAAAGTGGGAGGGTAGCATTTGAAAAAGTTTGGTTCGCATATATTGATCAGCAATACGTTTTAAAGAATATCTCGTTTGTAATAAATTCCGGAGAAACACTAGCGATCGTTGGCAATACCGGTAGTGGTAAAACTTCGATCATTAGTTTGCTGAACCGTTTGTATCATATACAGAAGGGGATCATCAAAATTGATCACACTGATATCACAGATTACGATCTTTTTTACCTCCGAAGCAAAATAGCAGTGGTGTTGCAGGATGTATTTTTATTCAGCGGATCTGTTTATGATAATGTTACTTTAAGAAATGAAGATATTAAGAAAGAACAAGTAGTAGCAGCAGCTAAAATGATAGGCATCCATGATTTTATAATGCAATTGCCCGGCGGATATGATTACAATGTGATGGAACGGGGAGCCACACTCTCATTGGGACAGCGGCAGTTATTGTCCTTCGTAAGGGCGTTGCTCTATGATCCGGCTATTCTTATTTTGGATGAAGCTACATCATCAGTTGATACCGAGAGTGAACAACTGATACAAAATGCCATTGATCGGTTAATTGCCGGCAGAACCTCCATAGTAATTGCACACAGACTGAGTACCATCCGCAAAGCAAATAAAATAATGGTATTGGATAAGGGAGAAATAAAAGAAATCGGGTCGCATGATGAGTTGATGGAAAGAAGGGGTTTTTATTACCAATTGCATAAAATGCAGTTTGAAATCCAGGAAAAAATCAGCCTGTAAATAATAAATTTGCCCAAACATTTTAGTAAATTACAATATGGATTCAGGAAAATATACACAACCCGCATTCGATGGCAACGTTTTAAATGACGATGCAGCTCAATTAGATTTGTGGAAAGCCGCAGAGTAAAGGAATCTAAGGGAATCCTTAAAACTTAGTTATACGGAACGGTTTAGAATTATGACAAGGTTAATGCGAATTGAAAATATGCTCTCCCGTGCTAAAGTAACTCATAAAACAATGACTTAACCATCATGGATTTAATGGATCAAAGCCTTCTGGATTTCTGGAAATCACTAAACCATTTTGGAGTAAAGTATATTATGGTTGGAGATGTTGCAGTCAATCTGCATGGGTATTCAAGAACCACGAAATACATCGATGTTTGGATTAAGGACACGAGAGATAATCGGAAATTGCTCGGGTTAGCGTTTAGCCAATTTGGCTATGATGAGATTGATTTGGAAGAATTTCAGTTTATTCCGGGTAGGACTGATTTTTACATTGGCTCAGGAATAGTCTTAGATATTTTGGTAGAAATGATCGGCATTGAAGGTTATTCATTTGATGAATGTCTAAAGATGTCATCCATTGCTGAAATTGAAGATGTGCCAGTTCCATTCCTCCATATTAATCAATTAATCGCCAACAAAAAGGCTGTCAACCGCCCCAAAGATCAAATAGATGTGATGGAGCTTGAAAAAATTGTAAAGCTCCGCAAAGAAATGGGCCTGGACTAAAGATCTCTAATAAAGTGGCCCTGAAATTATCTGCTTTTCATTCCCCAAATAATTTTTATTCTCCTATCTTTGCGCCAAATTTCGGAAAAGATATGGGATCTAATAGCATCAAATCATTACTGGTAGCGGTTTTTAGTACATTTTTATTGGTTTCCTCCTACAGTGTTAATGCACAGCATGAAGAGCCTAAAGGTGTTGAAGAACACGCAACTGAAAAGAAAGAAGGCTTTAATGCTAAAGAAGTAATATTTGAGCATATTCTGGATGCCCACGAGTTTCATTTTGTAAATTACAAAGGAAGCGATGGCGAATTGCATCCGGTTTCTATCCCACTGCCCGTTCTGTTATATTCTCCTCAAAAAGGATTTTCCGGTTTCATGTCGTCAGCTTTTGAGCACGGGCATAAGGAAGTTGATGGGTATAAATTAGACGATGGAAAGATTATCCCTACCGATGCCGGTGTAAAAGTTTATGATCTTTCACTAACCCGCAATGTAGTGCAAATGTTACTGGCATTGGCTTTTCTTGTTTGGTTGATGATTAGCGTAGCCAAAACTTATGCAAACGGACAAGGTGTTACATCTGCTCCAAAAGGCAAACAAAATTTGGTAGAAGTGCTGGTGGCATTTGTAAGAGATGAAGTTGCCAGACCAAACCTGCGCCACAAAGCCAATAAGTACTTACCGTATTTGTTAACCGTTTTCTTTTTCATCTTGATCAATAACATTATTGGTCTTGTGCCAGGCACTGCAAACGTTACTGGAAATATTGCATTCACCGTTGTGCTAGGTTTAATATCTTTTGTGGTTATCCTTGCCAGTTCCAATGCTCATTATTGGGGACATATTTTCAATCCGCCGGGGGTACCTGGTTTTGTTAAGCCAATTCTCGTGCTGGTTGAATTTTTAAGTGTATTCATTAAGCCATTCGCCTTAATCATCAGGTTATTTGCCAATATGGTTGCGGGTCATATCATCATTATTTGTTTGATTTCGCTGATCTTTATATTTGCCCAAATAAAGCCAGCCTTGGGTTTTGTAGCATCTCCTGTTTCCATTGCATTTACTGTTTTTATCTATTTCATTGAGATATTGGTAGCATTTTTACAAGCTTTCATTTTTACAGTACTTACAGCCGTTTTCATCGGTCAGGCATTTGAGGGGGAACATCATCATGAGGAAGAACACCATGCGCTTAAGGATGATGCAGTAATCATTTAATTCGTTTATTTTTTAACCAGTATAAATTCACAATTATGAGTTTTATTTTATTAGATGCGTTAGCTAATGCAGGTGGTGCAGTAGGTGCAGGTCTTGCAGCAGTGGGCGCAGGTATCGGTATCGGTCAGATCGGTAAAGGTGCTGTAGAGGCAATTGCCCGTCAGCCAGAAGCTTCTAATGATATCCGTGCAAACATGATCTTAGCTGCGGCTTTGGTTGAAGGTGCTGCATTGTTCGCTATCATTATCGGCTTTCTTGCAATGGTATTGTAGTAACCGGTACAAAAACACTACTGCATCCAAAGTACAGGACGGAGGATGCGGTATTTTTAATTTTTTTAGCCAGACGTTTAGTGCTACTACTAAAGTTCATCGGCGTCGTATTCATGTACTGGACATCAATATTGAACATTATAGAATTTATTCACTTACATTTTTAATTGTATAAAAATGCAACTATTAACACCTGATTTAGGATTATTGCTTTGGACACTGTTGGCTTTTTTAGTAGTGTTCTTTTTATTGAAAAAATTTGCATGGCCGGCAATTATTAAAGGTCTTTCTGACAGAGAAGAAAATATCGCCAAATCAATTGCGTCCGCTGAAAAGGTTAAACTTGAAATGGCCCAGCTGAAAAATGACAACGAAGCATTTTTAGTAAAAGCCCGTGAAGAAAGAGCTCTGCTTTTAAAAGAAGCGAAAGAAACCAAGGATAAATTGATCGGAGATGCAAAGGAAGAGGCAAAAGCTGTTGCAGCTAAAATTGTAGCCGATGCGCAGGTTACAATCAATCATCAAAAAATGGCTGCATTGACTGACCTTAAAAACCAGGTAGGCAAGTTGGTAATTGAAGTAAGTGAGAAAATTTTACGTCGTGAATTGAGTAATAAAGCTGAGCAGGAGGTGTACATTAAGCAATTATCGGATGAGGCAAATATGAATTAAATGAATAGGATGCCAGTCGAGAAACTGTCAGGCATTTGATGGTTTTAAATTTTCTGACACTTCAAATTTTTACATTAAATGAACAATCCACGTTTAGCAACCAGATATGCCAAAAGTATCGTTGATTTAGCTATTGAACAGCATCAACTCGATGCCGTGTACAACGATATGAAGTTGATTTTAAGCATATGTAAATCGAACCCTGATTTTGTTGCAGTCTTGCGTAGCCCTATTATAAAGCCAACTTCAAAAGGCAAGATTATCGAATCTATCACAAAGGAAAGAGTAAGTGTGCTTACATCTGCTTTTATTAAATTATTGGTTACAAAAGCGAGGGAGATTAATTTGCCTGAGATAGCAGCGGCTTTCGTTGACCAATACAATGCCATTAATAAAATTCATAAGGTAAAGATTACAACAGCTGTTGAAATGAGCGAAACATTAAAGGCTTCTATTTTAGCAAAAGTTGCGAGTAATACTCCTTCAGGTACGATTGATCTTGAAACTGCTGTAAATGCAGACCTCATAGGTGGTTTTATTTTGGAAACTGCTGGCAAATTATTAGACGCCAGTATATTAAGAGATCTGAAAGATGTAAAAAAGCAATTTTTAAATAATGATTACTTACATAAAATACGATAATCGGAAAAGATACTTAATAAACAAAGAGCTCCATGAAAATGGGGCTCCTTGTTTATCGGCCCTTAAATCCAATATTTTTCCCGAGCAACGACAGACTCGTTTTTTACTATCTTAGATTATGCTGATTTATGCAAGCTTATAGAAAAAGAACTTACTTATTTAAATCTGGATAAAAAATTATTTCTTGTGTTGCATTAACGTTCTGTATCAGAATTTCTGATGCGTTGAAATTTTAGAGATTAATATTATCGACCTTATTTTCTCTGTTATTTTTATTTACAAGGACAAGTATTTTACTGCGACACTTAATTAAAAATCCGGATGGTAAAAGATAATTCGAAATAGATAATTCGAATATAATTTAGACACTCCCTGATTCGTTTTTCTTTTAAAAACACCTTATTTTTTTGCCATTCTTACAGTCATCCCCTACCTTTGCAGCCTTAAATGATTCCCTTAGCTTTTAAAGCGTGAAATGCAGATGATTTATTCCGGAAGGCTGGGAAATATTGTCGAAAATGTTTGGAAATGGGGCTAAAAAAATAATAAACTTAATTTTTTATGGTAGAAATTAAACCAGATGAGATTTCGGCGATATTACGTCAGCAGCTCAGTAATTTTAATGCAGGAGCCAGCCTGGAAGAAGTAGGTACAGTGTTACAGGTGGGTGATGGTATCGCACGTGTTTATGGCTTAAACAATGTTCGAAGTGGCGAATTAGTTGAATTTGATAATGGTGTAAAGGCAATTGCATTAAACCTTGAAGAAGATAACGTTGGTGTGGTTTTGATGGGTGATAGTGGGGCAATTAAGGAAGGTGATAAAGTTAAACGTACAGGACAGATTGCTTCTATTAAAGTTGGCGAGGGTATGAGTGGTAGAGTTATCAACACATTGGGGGAGCCAATTGATGGTAAAGGCCCAATAGCTGGGGAATTATACGAAATGCCATTGGAGCGCAAAGCCCCTGGTGTAATTTTTCGTGAGCCTGTAAAGGAGCCATTACAAACCGGGATCAAAGCTATCGATGCAATGATTCCTATTGGACGTGGTCAAAGAGAACTGGTAATTGGTGATCGTCAAACAGGTAAAACTGCCATTTGTGTAGACACCATTATCAATCAAAAGGAATTCTACGAAGCAGGTAAACCTGTGTATTGTATATATGTAGCAATTGGACAAAAAGCCAGTACTATTGCTGGAATTATGAAAACGTTGGAAGAGTATGGAGCAATGGCTTACACAACAATTGTTGCCGCATCTGCATCTGATCCTGCTCCTTTACAGTTCTACGCTCCTTTTGCTGGTGCCGCAATCGGTGAGTTTTTTCGTGATACTGGAAGGCCAGCTTTAATTATTTATGATGATTTGTCAAAACAAGCGGTTGCTTATCGTGAAGTTTCATTGTTATTACGCCGTCCACCAGGACGTGAGGCTTATCCGGGTGATGTATTTTATTTGCATAGTCGTTTGTTAGAAAGAGCCGCTAAAGTAATTTCAAAAGATGACATTGCTCAACAAATGAATGATTTGCCAGATTCTATCCGGCATTTAGTAAAGGGTGGAGGGTCACTAACTGCTTTGCCTGTTATTGAAACACAAGCTAGTGACGTATCCGCATATATTCCTACAAATGTAATTTCAATTACAGATGGTCAGATATTTTTAGAAGGTAACCTGTTCAATGCAGGTATTCGTCCAGCGATTAACGTTGGTATTTCAGTAAGTCGTGTGGGTGGTAATGCCCAGATTAAGTCAATGAAAAAGGTGGCAGGTACTTTAAAACTTGACCAGGCACTTTATCGTGAGCTTGAAGCATTTTCTAAATTTGGTGGTGATTTGGATGCTGCAACTAAGAATGTAATTGATAAAGGTGCACGTAATGTGGAAATTTTGAAACAATTACAATATTCTCCAATGACTGTTGAAAAGCAGGTTGCGATGATTTATTTAGGTACACAAGGTTTATTACGAGAAGTGGCTGTTAAAAATGTGAAAGCATTTGAAGAACATTTCTTATTAGAACTTGAGAACAAGCATCCTGAAATATTAGCAGAATTTAAAAAAGGAGCTTTGCCTGAAGAAGGATTAAAGAAAATGACTGAGTTGGCAAAAAGCATTACATCGCAGTACAAATAATTATATTTTTTTAATATCTTACCTTCCCTTAGTAAATACAGGGAAGGTTTTTTTTTGTAAAAATGTTCGTTGAGTTACCCTCTTTTATTAAATGCTATTTGGCTTTTATTAATTTGAATAAGCAGCTGGATTTCAATTCAGAAAGCTTGAATATGTCCGAAAATAATTTTTACCGCATTCTTTTTAGTGACCATTTATATTTAATAATATTAAAACAGTTTGGGATTTTAAACAATAGAGTTCTGAATTAAATAAATTCTTTAATCTCTTTTTCAATAGCGTCTCACAGACCTTTTGAAATGCATCATAACATTTACCTTATTTTTGAAGTATTCAGATTTTGATATTCCGATCAATTTTATTTTGTAAAAAAAAATTGGTTTATTCCGAAAGAAATCTATATTTGCAGTCACAAGACTTCTAAGAAGGCTTACCCGAATCCTCAATATACTTTAGAGACTCCATAATCATAATTCTTTCCAGAACCTCGGTTCTTACTCAATTGTTTAATCCAAGATATCTTTTGCATTTCCGCTTACTTATTATTTATTATTAATCTCTAAATCACAACGGAATGAAAAAGTTCTACACAATCATGTTGACTGTATTAACTCTATGCAGTTTTCAATCTTTACGATCACAAACACAATCGGAATGCGGCGGGGTAAAAGGCCCTAATTTATTAGCTGCTAAAGGTACTTTTAGTGCTCCATTTATATCTGTAAATGGTACAGCTGCAAGTTGTACATCAACTGGTGCTAGCACATTTAGCCCAAACGGAAATGTTGGTAATTCATTATTAGGCTGTAGTAACCCAGGGTTGATCAGCCCTTGTTCGGATTATGCTTATACCGCCGTCAGTGGTGGTCTGGAGCCTGAATTTACCTATTCTATTCTAAAGACAATTGGCGACAACAATGGTGGTAATTGTATAAAAGGTGATTGGGTGGGTAAAGATCATACCGGAGACGGAGGATACTTTATGGCTGTTAATGGAGCGCCTGCTAATACGTTTAGTTCCATTTTCTACCAGGTAAAAACAATCCCGGTATGTGTCGGTGCTACTTATGAGTTTTCTGCCTGGGTAATTAATTTGCTTCCCGCTTCTAGTCCTTATGCTACACCGGGTACAGAACCTAACATGTCTTTTAAAGTGAACGGTAATATCATCGCTAATTCAGGTGCTATTGCCTACAATAATACTGCTACCTGGGTAAGGGTTACAGGTTCCTTCGTGGCAACTACTGCTTTTGTGGATTTGGAAGTTGTAAACGCCACAAGCGTTGCAATTGGTAATGATTTGGGTATAGATGATATATCAATTAATGTTTGTCAATCTAAGGTTTCAGTAGCCGGAGCATCAACTAACTGCGCTGGTAACAATGTAACAGTAAATTACACTGTTACTGATAATACACAGTCAAATACATGGTATAAGTGGCAGAAAAGTATAGATGGAGGTATCTCTTTCATTGATTTAGGAACACCGGCACAAGCTGTGTTTTTAGGAAATACGTATACTTTAATTAACAATTTGGGTTTAGTTACATCAGCGATGAATGGAACAAAATACCGTCTGGTTGTTTCAACATCACAACAGGCACTATTGAATCCTGATTGCTTATTCTACAATGACTATACGCTTAGTGTTGCTGATTGCGGACCACTTCCAGTTAAACTGACAGCATTTACCGGACGTTATGTTTCAGGCAAGGCTTCATTAGATTGGCAAACAAGTCAGGAATTAAACAGCGATAGATTTGAAATTTATAGAAGTACTGATGGCCTGGATTTTATTAGGGTAGGTAGCATCAAAAGTGCTGGTAATAGTAATTTCGTTAGAAGTTACAACTTCCAAGATAATATCAGTGGTAATTCAGCTAATAACGTTTACTATCGTTTAAAGCAGATTGATGTAGATGGAAATGCTACATTTTCGTCGGTTATCAAATTAGCATTAGGGACTAAAACAATATTTGATGTATTTCCAAATCCTTTCTACAATAGCTTTACCGTTGGTTTTGGTGCCTTAAAAGCATCAACCGCTAGTTTGGCAATTCGAAATAGCGCAGGTAACGTGGTTTATTCTAAAACAATAAGTGTAAGTAAAGGAAATAATTCGATCTTGATAAACAGCCTTCCAACTTTGGGTTCTGGCATGTATTTTATAAGTATAAATAATGATGAATTAAACTTTAATGGAAAATTACAGAAGATGTAATTGCAAATGACTCAGCGTAAATATAAAAAATGGCTTCCTAATTAGGAAGCCATTTTTTTAATTATATACTGTTTATCTCTTGAAATTATTAAATTCAGTTTGTGAAAATCGCTGATATTCAAATAAAATACCCTTGAATAATCTGGCTACGTTTAGTAGAGTTAATTA